>NZ_JAQHXR010000002.1:0-300000 GCF_027859255.1 Helicobacter ibis | reverse complement strand
GCTTTAGGAGAGGAACAAAGGATTGTCTTAAATCCAAAGCTAAAGAGAAATTACAAAAAGACTAAGTTTTGTGGATTCATGGCTACAAATAGTGGCTGGGGCATTGTAGGATTAGAGAGAGATAAGGCATTTGATGAGATTAGTAAGTATAAACAAGTAGATTCTGGTGGGAATTGGAGAAATAATATTGGTGGTGCAGTTGGTAATAGATGGGGAGATGATGTATTTACTTCTAAGATTAATTGGCTAAAAGATTATAAATTTAATTTGTGTTTTGAGAATTCTAGCTATGCTGGATATACTACCGAGCGTATTTTTGATGCATTTATTGCTGGGTGCATACCTATTTATTGGGGAGATCCTGTTATTAGTGGGTTTGGCGATGATAGGAAGAGTGATTTTGTGATTAATCCAAAAGCTTTTATAAATGCTTTAAATTATCCAACTCTAAAAGATATGGTCGAAGATATAAAGAGGATTGATAGTGATGATAAATTATTTAAAGAAATGATAAATGAACCTATATTTTTAGAAGTAGAATCTTATGAATATTATAATAATAGAATCTATGATTTTATCTTTAAAATACTAGACCAAGATCCAAAAGATGCGTATAGAAGAGGGGAAGGTCAATTTTTGTATATGCATGAAAACTTCTATAAAAAAGCAATAGAAGAAAAGAGTATTGCAATGTATGTTTCAAAGTATAAAAGTGAAGAATTTTTAAAGTGAGGAGATATTATGAATAAGAATGATATTTTAACCATAAAAGTTGGTAGTGTGAGTTATAAGATGTATTTACCAAACAAAGAGGTAGATGCAATCCAAAAGATACTTTATGCAGAAAATAGACCTTTTGAGCATGTATTATTAGAGGATATGGTAAGTAGGTTAGATAAGGATTCGTATGTGCTTGATGTGGGTTTAAATATAGGGAATCATGCGATGTATCTAGCCGCACATGGCATAAATGTAATAGGATTTGAAGCAAATAAGAAACTATTTTGTATAGCACAAGAGAGTGTTAAGCTAAATAAATTTGAAAAAAGAGTTAAGATACATAATTGTGGAATTTCAAATAAGGAACATAAGGCTTATTTTGATGTAGAGTATGTGGAAAATATGGGTGCTATGTCATTAAGCATGGGCGAAAAAGAAGGTAGAGAATCTATACAATGCAAAACATTAGATAGCTTTAATATAAAAGAAAAGATATCTGCAATTAAGATTGATGTTGAAGGTATGGAAGCAGAAGTAGTCGGGGGGGGGGCGATTTGATAGCTAAAAATAGACCTATAATTTATTTAGAGGCAAATTTTGCTCCAGATTTTGTAAGAATAGATAGAGTTATGAGAGATCTAAAATATGTTCATTGGGATTTGTGGTCTGCTTTTCAGAGTGAGTTTATACCAGCTCATTTGTATTTACCATTAGAGAGCGTTAGTGAAAAGGAGCTAATTGCAAGAAGTATCTCACAATCTGCTTTGTTAAATTTCTACAACACAACTAGAAAAGAAAATACATTTACCAACTTTGCATTAGATACTATTTATAAAGAGATACAAGAATTAAAGGGAGCTATATATGGCAATAGACTTTAAAATTAGGCAATCGTTAATTTTACCTGAAGTATATATAATTGAGCCAAATAAATTTAGTGATTTACGGGGTGATATTTGGAGTGCCTTTATGGAAGAATCTTTAAAAAGTTTAGTTAAAGGCACTAGATTTTGCCATGATAAATTTATTAATTCCCATTTTAATGTTTTAAGGGGGATTCATGGTGATAGCAATACATGGAAGTTTGTGACATGTGTTTATGGTGAAGTTATGCAAGTTGTTGTAGATTGTAGGGAGGATAGTCCAAATTTTGGTAAATACGAGGGATTTATTATAAATACAAAAAACCAAAAAATGATTCTTATCCCACCAAATTTTGGTAATGCGCATTATGTAAGAAGCAAAGAAGCTGTGTATTACTATAAGCTTGCATATAACGGAGAATATACTGATTTTGATAGGCAATTTACATATCCATGGAATGATAAGAGATTCAATATAAAATGGGGAGATATAGATCCAATATTGTCAGATAGAGATATTGAAGCAAAGGGTAGATAATGAAAAAAGATTCTAAGATTTTTGTCGCTGGACACAGAGGTTGTGCTGGTAGTTCCATAGTTAGTGAATTACAAAATAATGGGTATTCTAATTTGGTTTTAAGAACTAGAAGTGAGCTAGATTTGGTAAATCAACAAGATGTTTTTGAATTTTTTAAAAAAGAAAAACCTGATGTTGTGTTTCTAGTTGCAGTCCTTCCATGTGGAGCTTCTAATGTGGCACAAAGGGCAGATTTTATATATGAGAATCTTAGTATCCAAAATAATGTTATTCATGCTTCATATGTAAATGATGTTAAGAAATTAATATTTTTTGGTTCTGGTTATATGTATCCAAAAGATGCAGTAAATCCACTAAGAGAAGATTGTATGCTTACTGGAAGCTTGGAATATGGTGCGTATTCTTTTGGGTTGGCAAAGATTGCTGGAAGTGTTATGTGTGAATCTTATAATCTACAATATGGGACAAATTTTATAACTCTAGCATTAAATAATTTATATAGCGAAAATGCAAATTTCGAATTTGAAAAATCAAGAGTTTTACCTGCATTAGTTAGGAAATTTCATTTGGCAAAATTATTACAAGATGGTAGAGTTGATGATGTTTTGTTGAATCTAAAAGTTAATTCTATAAATGAAGCAAATGCGATATTGGCAAAACATGGAATAAGCAAAGAAAGTGTTGAAATATGGGGTAGTGGCAGGGTTAGGAGAGAGTTTATACATGCTAAAGATTTAGCATTGGCTTCTATTTTTGTTATGGAAAATATTGACTTTAAAGATGTAGCAAATAAAGAAATGCAAAATACGCATATAAATGTGGGCACTGGTGTTGATTATAGTATCGCTGAAGTTGCAAATATGGTTAAGGATATTATTGGATTTAATGGTGAACTAAAATTTAATATAAGCAAACCTGATAGCAGTATGGATAGACTCATGGATTGTTCTAAAATCAATAATCTTGGTTGGAAACATACAATAGAATTACACGAAGGAATAAAAATGATGTATAAAGCATATATAGTATCTGCGGGGGGGGGGGCAAATAATAGCAAAATAGTTATTAGTAGCATTAAACAATCTTATTACGAGAGAGTTGCATGATAAAAAAAGATTCTAAGATTTTTGTCGCCGGTGGATATGGATTAACTGGAAGTGCAATAGTTAGAGAGTTAGAAAATAAGGGTTATACAAACATAGTTAGAAAAGCACATAAAGAGCTTGATTTAATAAATCAGAAAGATACTTTTGAGTTTTTTACAAGAGAGAAATTTGACTATGTGTTTTTGTGTGCTGCAAAAGTTGGTGGAATCTTGGCAAACAACACTTATAGGGCTGATTTTATATATGAAAATTTAAGTATTCAAAACAACGTTATTCATGCTTCATATTTAACTGGTGTAACAAAGTTGCTGTTTTTAGGAACCACTTGCATATATCCAAAAGAATCAAAACAACCAATAAAAGAAGAATATCTATTAACAGATGAGCTAGAATACACAAATGAACCATATGCAATAGCCAAAATTGCAGGGCTAAAAATGTGCGAATCTTATAACTTGCAATATGGGACAAATTTTATTTCTGTAATGCCTACTGGAATTTATGGTGAAAATGATTCTTTTGATTTTGAAAATGCACATGTTTTGCCAACATTAGTTAGGAAGTTTCATTTAGCTAAGCTTTTGGAATTAGAAAAGTATAATGAAGTATGCCAAGATTTGGGTGTAGAAGATATATATAATGCAAATGTAATTTTAGAAAAAATAGGAATCTATAAAGATAAAGTAACACTATGGGGAAGTGGGAATCCTAGACGAGAATTTATGCACTCAAGTGATATGGCTAAGGCATGTATTTTTGTTATGGATAATATTAATTTTAGCGATGTATCAAAGAATCTAAAAGAAGTTAGGAACACTCATATAAATATAGGTATTGGTGAAGATGTATCAATAAAGGAATTAGCTCTTATGATTAAAGAAATTGTTGGGTTTAGCGGCGGAATTGTATTTGATTCTTCTAAGCCTGATGGGACATTTAGAAAGCTGCCTGATTGCTCAAAACTTCATTCTTATGGATTTAAGCATACTATAGAGTTAAAAGACGGAATAGAGATGATGTATGAATGGTATAAAAGCACAAAGGCTAAAAGATGTTAGATAGAAAAAAGTATGTAGAAGATAGAATCTTGCAAGGTGGTAAGGGCGAAAAATTTGAGGATTATTATAATTTTCCTAGATTTATAAATTTAGAAACTACAAATAATTGCACTGCTAGATGTGTGATGTGTGGTATTGAAGAATGGCGTAAAAATATAAGAAAGCCATATATGGACGATGCATTATTTGACAAAATAAGTAATGAGATAATATATAATAGAGAGTGGGTCCAAAAGGTGGCTATGTTTGTTGGAAATGAGCCATTGATGGACAAAAAATTAGCACAAAGAATAGAAAAAATATCTAAAAGTGGTATAAGAGTCAGTATCACAACAAATGCTTCGCTTATGGATAAAGAAAAAGCTATTGAAATATTAAATAGTGGTATAGATAGAATTAATTTCTCTATTGATAGTTTGTGTAAAAAAACTTATGAGAATATAAGGGTTGGATTGAAATTTGAAGAAGTATTAGGGAATATCTTGCAGTTTATAAAGCTTAGAGATAGTCTAAAGAAAAATGTATCTGTGCGTATTAGCGTAATAAAGAGTGAAGTAACCAAAAATGACATACCTTATATTTTGAGTTTTTGGGAGAAGTTTTTAGATTCTAGTTTTGGAGATGGTATTAAGGTTGATGATTTATCTCTTTCTATGACAGATAAGGTTAGAGACAAGGGAGTAGATTTACTTGTTAGCGATACTGTAGATAATGAGTATAATGCTATAAGGGATATACCATGTTATGTGCTTTTTAATACTATGGTTATTAAAGCTGATGGTCAAGTTGCACTTTGCTGTGTAGATCAGTGTAGAAATGTGGTCTTAGGCGATCTAGATACACAAAGCATTAAGGAAGTGTGGCAAGAATCTAAAAAATTACAAAGCATAAGAGAGATTCATTTACAAAAAGGCAGAGGTGCTATGAGTGTTTGTGATGGTTGTTTTGCTTGGATTGATACACCAAATGTTATATAGAGTGTTTTAAAAGTTTTTTTGTTAGAATCTTAACTTTTTAAAGGTTTTATATGAAAAAAGCACTGATTTTTGGGACAGGTAGGAGAGGCAGACAAATTTTGCTTCAGTTAAGATTTGATTATGAAGTGTTGGGATTTGTTGATAATAGGTATGAAGGCGGGGATTCTAAGCTAGAGATAAATGGAGTAAAATACAATGTCTATTCTCCAAGCGATTTGAAGAATTTGGAGTTTGATAAGATATTTTTAGGCACTTTTGAGAGAGAAGAAGCATTAGATGAGTTGTGTAGTGTTGGTATAAAAGATGGTGTAATTGATAAGGAATATGCACATTTTAGCGTGAGGGTTGATTTTCTATCTAGTTTGAGCAATATTTTTCATAAAAATAATATTAGCGGTAGTGTGGCCGAAATAGGTGTTTATAAGGGTGAATTTGCAAAATATATTAACTTACTTTTCCCTGAGTCTAAGTTTTATCTTTTAGATTCATTTGAAGGTTTTAGCGAGGATGATTGTAAAATAGATAAAGATATGGGATTTTCTAATTCTACTTCTAGTGATTTTAGCGATACTTCCATAAATTTAGTAAAGTCAAAATTAACAAACTTGAGAAATTGTTATTTCATAAAAGGTTATTTTCCGGATACCGCAAAAGAGATTCCACAAAATGAGAAATTTTGTTTTGTAAATTTGGATACAGATTTGTATGCTCCAATTAAAGAAGGATGTGAGTTTTTCTACCCACGATTAGTAGGGGGGGGGGTGCTTTTAGTAGATGATTATTTTCATTTAAGATATACTGGAGTTAGAGAAGCTGTAGATGAGTTTGCAAAGAATAATGGAATAGTTCCTATGCCAATTGGTGATGGAAAAGATGCATTTTTATTGAAAATATAAGGAGTGGTTATGAATGTTTTAGTAACTGGAGGAGCTGGGTATATAGGTTCAATGCTTGTGCCGACATTGTTAGAGAAGGGATATAGTGTAAGTGTTATAGATAATCTATCATTCAGACAAGATTCATTGCTTTCTTGTGCTAGATATGAGAAGTTTAATTTTATCTTGGGAGATGTTTTGGATACTTCTTTGATTAAAAGAGAAGTAGCAAAAGCAGATGTTTTAATACCGCTTGCAGCATTAGTTGGAGCACCATTATGTAAAAAGAATCCGACGCTAGCTAGAATGATTAATTTTGAGGCTATTAAGACTATGGCTGATATTGCTTCTTCTTCACAACTTTTTATATATCCAAATACGAATAGTGGTTATGGAATTGGTGATAAAGATAAAGAATGTGATGAAAATTCTCCACTAAACCCTATTTCTGAATATGGAATTGATAAGGTTGAAGCTGAAATGTATTTGTTAAATAAAGGAAATTCAGTTACTTTTAGACTTGCAACAGTGTTTGGAATCTCTCCTAGAATGAGACTTGATTTGCTTGTAAATGATTTTACTTATCGAGCCTATAAAGATCGTGTTTTGGTTCTTTTTGAAGAGCATTTTAGAAGAAATTATATTCATGTAAGGGATGTTGTAAAGGGATTTTTATGGGGGATAGAGAATTATTCTAAAATGAAAGGTGAAGCATATAATATGGGGCTTAGTAGTGCGAATCTAACAAAAAGACAATTAGCAGAAAAGATAAAAGAATATGTGCCTTCACTTTATATACATTCTGCTTGTATAGGGGAAGATCCTGACAAAAGGGATTATCTGGTTAGTAATAAAAAGTTAGAAAGCACAGGTTGGAGTCCTGATGTATCTCTAGATGATGGAATTAAGGAGCTTTTAAGAGCGTTTCCTTTGATGCATGTCAATAAGTATGCAAATGTCTGAAATAATTCGTACAAAAACACCATTAAGATTGGGACTGGCAGGTGGTGGAACTGATATAAATTTGTATTGCGATAAGTATGTAGGTAGTGTGCTAAATGCTACAATATCTCTATATGTGCATTGCACACTGATTGCTAGAGATGATAAAAGAATAGTCTTTGAATCTTCTGATTTGGATATTTGCTGTGTTTATGATTCTGATATACACTTAGAGTATGATGGCAAGATAGATATTTATAAAGCAATTTATAATAGATTAATAAAGGATTATATAAAAAAACCTCTTAGCTTTTCTATTTACACATATTCTGATGTGCCAAGTGGTAGTGGTCTTGGAGGAAGTTCTACTTTGGTGGTTGGAATTTTGGGTGCATTTGCAGAGTGGCTTAATATACCTCTTGGAGAGTATGAAATTGCAAAATTAGCATATGAGATAGAAAGAGAAGATTTAGGTATAGTTGGTGGTGCTCAAGATCAGTATGCAGCTACTTTTGGTGGGTTTAATTTTATGGAGTTTTATGATAACAAAAGGGTGGTGGTTAATCCTCTAAGAATTAGAAACTGGATAGTAGCTGAATTAGAAGAAAGAATTGTGCTGTATTTCACAAATATAACAAGAGAGGCAAAAGATGTAGAGGAGCATAAAAAAGGCTCTCTTGGGAATTCTAATTCACTAGAGGCTATGCATAGAATAAAGAAAGATTCAATAGAGATGAAAGAGGCGTTATTTAAGGCAGACTTCAAGCATCTTGGTGAAATACTTGGTAGATCTTGGGAAAGTAAAAAAGAGCTGTCAAATATAGTTAGCAATGATGAGCTAGATAGAATCTATAATCTAGCAATCAACAATGGTGCTTATAGTGGTAAAACAAGTGGTGCTGGTGCTGGTGGTTTTATGTTTTTCTTAGTTGATCCTATAAAAAAACATAAATTAATACAAAAACTAAATAAAGAGCAAGGTTATGTCCAAGAATTCCACTTTATAAAAGATGGACTTATTAGCTGGAGAGTTTAAATTGAAAGAAGTAATAATCCTAGCAGGTGGACTTGGAACTAGGCTAAGAGATGTAGTAAAAGATGTTCCAAAACCAATGGCAGATATAAATGGTAAGCCATTTTTACACTACATTTTTAAATATCTTAAAGCACAAGGTGTTCTAAGAGTAATACTGGCTGTATCTTACAAAAAAGAATTTATAGTTGATTACTTTAGAGATAAATATTTGGGTATCGAAGTGAAATATAGCATAGAAAATTCGCCATTAGGTACAGGTGGGGCTATAAAAAAAGCATTAGAATATATAACTAGTAGCGAATGCTATGTGATAAATGGAGATACTTACTTTACTCCTTCTTTAGATGATATTCGACTTTTAGATTCTAGTATTTCTTTATCTTTAAAGTATATGACTAATTTTGATAGATATGGTTCTGTTGTTATAAATAATGGATATATAGAGAGCTTTTTAGAAAAAAAATATTTTAAAGAGGGCTATATAAATGCTGGAATCTATAAAATAAAAAAAGATATTTTTAATGGGTTTGTTTTAGATTCTAGGTTTTCTTTTGAAACTTTTTTAGAGATTCATTTTAGAGAGCTTAATGCAACTGGAATTGTATTTGATAATACATTTATAGACATAGGAATCAAGGAAGACTATGAGCTTTGTAAAAAACTTTTGCAAAATAATTAACATATAAGAGTTATTGAGTTAGAATAGACAATTAACTTAATTTTTAGGCTGTAATGATGAAATTTTTGGGTGGATTTTCTAAGGCTATTAGTATAGCTTTGATGTTTTCGGTTTTGTTTGTTTTTCCTGTTTTGGCCAATGATGATGAATCTAGATTAGAAGCTTATAATAAGCTAAGAAAAGTGATTGGCACTATTGAGAAGTATTATGTTGATGAATTAACTTTAAATGAAATTGTTGATAAGGCAATAAATGGTCTTATGTCAAATTTAGATGCACATTCTGCGTATTTGAATGAGGACAAATATGATGATTTAAAGATTCAAACAGATGGAGAGTTTGGTGGGATAGGTATAACAATATCACTAAAAGATGGTGGAATTACTATTGTGGCACCAATTGAAGGCACTCCTGGCGATAAGGTTGGTTTAAAAAGTGGAGATATTATCCTAAAGATAAATGATGAAAGCACATTAAATATGGATATAGATGATGCTGTTAGTAAAATGCGTGGAAAGCCTAGAACAAAAGTAAAGCTAACAATAGTCAGAAAAAATGAACCAAAACCTTTAGTATTTGATATCGTAAGAGATAACATTCAAGTTGAATCTGTGTATGCAAGGACAATAGAAGATACTAATTATGCTTATGTGCGTGTAACTTCATTTGATAAAAAAGTAAGCCAAAGAGTAGAAGATGAGCTTAAGAAATTCAAAAAATTAGATGGAATCATTTTGGATTTAAGAAATAATCCAGGAGGATTACTAAATCAAGCAGTTGAGCTTAGTGATTTATTTATTAAAGATGGTGTAATTGTATCTCAAAAGGGTAGGATTAAAGATGAAAATATAGTTTATAAAGCTACAAAAAGAACGCCTTACGCTAACACCCCTTTGGTTGTATTGACAAACAATGGAAGCGCTAGTGCAAGTGAGATTGTAGCTGGTGCTATACAGGATAATAAAAGAGGGATAATAGTAGGAGAGAGCACATTTGGTAAAGGTAGTGTGCAAGTTATATTACCAACCGAAAAGAAGGAGGCATTAAGACTTACAATTGCTAGATATTATCTCCCTAGTGGCAGAACAATACAGGCAGTAGGTGTAACTCCTGATATAAAAGTAGAGCCGGGTGTTGTGCCACATAGTGATAATCTCTTTAGCATAAAAGAGGCTGATTTGCAAAAACATTTAGAGGGTGAGTTAGAAAAGGTGGAGAATACTAAAGCTAAGAATAAAAAAGATGATAAGTCAAAAAACACAATAACACAAAAACAAGTGCTACAAGATATACAATTAAAAAGTGCAATAGATGCACTAAAGATATTTTCTGTGATATAGGAGTTGTATATGGAAAAGTTAGAACAATTATATGAAGGTAAAGGTAAAAAGCTATACAAGACTAGTGATTCTAAGTTGGTTATTTCAGAATTTAAAGATGATTTGACTGCGTTTAATGCTAAAAAAAGAGGTAGTGAGAGTGGCAAAGGTGCATTAAATTGCAAAATTTCATCTGAAATTTTTAAACTTTTGGAAAAAAATGGTATCAAAACACATTATGTAGAAACATTAGACGATAATTTGATGCTTTGTAAGCTCGTAGAGATAATCCCTATTGAAGTTGTTGTTAGAAATATAGCAACAGGTTCTTTAAGTAAGAGGTTGGGTATTAAAGAAGGCGAAGTATTGCCATTTACTTTGGTTGAATTTTATTATAAAGATGATTCTCTTGGTGATCCTATTATAAATGATGAGCATGCGTTGATTTTAAAATGCGTTAGTTCATTAGAAGTACTAGATAAATTAAGAGAGATAGGTAGAAAAGTCAATGATGTATTAAGACCATTTTTTGATAGCAAGAATCTTAATTTGATTGATTTTAAGTTAGAGTTTGGAATGTGTGATGGTGAGATATTGTTAGCAGATGAGATTACTCCTGATTCTTGTAGATTCTGGGATAAAGATACAAATGAAAAGCTAGATAAAGATAGATTTAGACAAGATTTAGGTAATGTCAAAATGGCTTATGAAGAAGTCTTAAAGCGTATTTTAGGCTAATAGGAGTTTATGTGATAGTTGAAGTAAAAGTAAGATTAAGAAGTGGAATCTTAGACCCTCAAGGTAAAGCTATACACCATGCATTGCTATCATTGGGACATAATAGCGTAAGCGATGTTAGTGTTGGCAAAATAATTACACTTAACATAAATAGTGATGATAAAGAAAAGGTTAGGCAAGAAGTTACAGAGATGTGCGAGAGTTTGTTGGCTAATGTAGTTATAGAAGATTATGAGATATTGTTATGAGTGTAGCTATTTTACAATTTTTGGGCACTAATTGTGAATATGATATGGAGTATGCATATTCTTTACTTGGGGTAAAGACAAAGATAATTTGGCATAAAGAAGAATCTTTACCAAGTGATACTAAGCTTGTCGTAATTCCGGGTGGCTTTAGCTATGGTGATTATTTGAGAAGTGGTGCTATTGCTAGGTTTTCTCCGATTATGAAGAGTGTTATTAAGTTTGCCAATGATGGTGGATATGTGCTTGGGATTTGCAATGGTTTTCAGATATTGCTTGAGAGTGGATTATTAGATGGTGCTATGAAGAGGAATGAGAATCTACACTTCATATCAAAGAGTGTAGATTTAGAAGTGGTGGATAATAATAATGCATTTTTATCAAACTTCAATACAGGTGATATGGTTAATGTCCCTATAGCCCATGCTGATGGTAATTATTATATTGATAATGTAGAAGAATTAGAAAAAAATAATCAAGTGATATTAAGGTATAAAGATAATATAAATGGTTCTATTAACAATATAGCAGGAATCTGCAACAAGCAAAAAAATGTTTTTGGTCTTATGCCACATCCAGAAAGAGCGGTGGATAGTCTTCTTGGCAATGATGCTGGACTTAAAATGTTACATGGGTTTGTAAAGTCTAGGATTCTATGAAAATTTTTATATATTTTCTATTTTCACTATTATTGTATGCACAAAGCGATGTGTCATTAGATTCTAGCTTGACTAGGACTAATGATACAATAGAACAACAAGAAGCCATACAATCAAACGAGCTAACAAAAGAAATCAAAGAATTAATCTACAATAGTAGCAATCAAAACAATATAACAAGTGAGTCAAATAGCACTACAAGCATTCAAAATAATGCTGTTATTACAAAACATATTTACTTAAATGTGGTTAATTTTTCTAATGATATTTTGTATGTAAATCAAATAATTCCTATTGATTTTAAGATGTTAGTTTTTGGAGATTATTCCACGATAAAGACGGAATTTATTATAGAAAATGATAGTGTTGCTATTTTAAATCCGCAGGAAAATTGGATATTAGAACCAGATTCTAGCTTGAAAAATACATTTTATTTTCAAATAAAGCAGACAAGCTATTCAATACCTAAGCTAAAAGTTACGATAAATACAAGCGATGGAGAATTCACAGAAAGCACGGATTTTATGCGTGGTAAAGCAATCAAGCTTGATAGAAAGGGTAGATATTCTCAAGTTATTGCAAATGATTTAAGAATATTAGATACAAAAATTACAACTTATGATTCTGAAAATAATCTAGCTGTTTTTCAACTTGCTAGTAAAGTTGGTAATTTGTTTGATTTTTACTTAGATAATTATTCTCAACAGGGCATTGAAAGCAAAGATGGAAATTACAAAGAATCTGTAGCATTTTATTATGTAATAGTGCCAAAGTCTTTAGGTGTTATTTCTTTTGATTATTTTAATACACAGCAATCAAAATATGTTGAATTACAAGTTGAAAATATCCCTCATGATGAGAGGGTTAGCACTCAAAGCGATATAAAGCCAAAAAACAATTTGCAATTTTTTAAAGTATCTATAATTTTATTTTTATTACTGATTTTTATTGGACTTTATTTTTATAAGAGGAAAGTTATTTTTATTGTTGTATTTGTAGCATTGCTTGTAGTTTTGTTTGTGGTTTTATCTTCTAGGAGTGAAGCGGTGTTAAAGGCAAATATACCAATTAGGATTCAGCCTACCTTTAACTCTACAATAATTATGACAACAAATAATGTATTAGAAGTTAAGATTTTAGATGATAAGAGAGGATATTACAAGGTTTTATTAGATGATGATAGAATAGGGTGGGTTAAGAAGAATGATGTCCAAAATTAGAGCCTTTAATGCTGTAGTATATGTGCTAGTTGTTGTGCCTTTTGCTATTTTGTTTATGTATATGTTTGGGCGATATAATAGGGTTATTAGGCGATTTGTTGCTAAAATATTTTTAAAGATATTTTGTGTGAAATATGAGGAGATTGGTAGCATAGATAAAGAAGCACAAATTTTAGTAATGAATCATCAAAGTTTCATGGATGTAATAGTATTAGAGGCTATATGTCCTCTTAATTTATGTTGGATTGCCAAAAAGGAGTTAGGTGAAGCTTTCTTGTATGGACATGCACTAAAGGCACCAAAAATGATACTTATAAATAGAGAGAGTAAAAGAGAGATAATAAGGCTACTTAAAGAAGCAGAAGATAGATTGCATAACAATAGAGTGCTATGTATCTTCCCAGAAGGCACTAGATCAAAAGGAGGAGAGAAGCTATTACCTTTCAAGCAAGGAGCTAAGGTTTTGATAGATAACTTTAAGTTAAAGGTGCAACCGATAGTGTTTTTTGGAACTAGGGCTAATTTAGATGTTGGTGCATTTAAGTTTGATAATTCCAATTTTACAATTAAATACTTAGAATCTTTTATTCCTAGTGGAGATGATTGGTATAACGAACTTAAAGAATTAATGCAAGATGAATATACAAAAATTTATACAAAGAGTGATATATGCATGGGCGAATAGTCAGATATTTAAGCAGTAATGGCAAGGGGGTAGTTATAAACTCTTCTAAAATGCTTTTTGAATTCACAAAAGAGACATGGCATGATATGAAGGTTATGCCTATGGTGGGTATGTATGTTGAATTTAGGTGCAATAATGACAATGTGATTACTGATTGTAGGGTATCTAAGTTTCAAGAATTTGGTGGAAATACTCTAATTAGTGAATATGATTTTTGGCATAATGATACTGATGAACAATTAGAAACGCTCCAAAGCAACATAAGAGCACAAATGGTGCAAAAGATATACAAGCAAACAAACTACGATAACATCACAACTATCCCACTTACTATCAAGCTTGTAGATTCAATTAAGTGTTATTTTAAAGAAGAATTTTTAGCAATTTCATTTTTAAATGATTTGCATTTATCAGATGGTGAGTTTTTGTATGATTATTTTTATGTGAAAAAATTTGTTCCAAAGGCACTTGATAATTTATTAAACATAGATAAAACAATAAAAAAAGATGATTTTATGGAAGAGTTAAGTGTTGTTGCTAGACTTGAGACAGCATTTAGGGAGTTTGAGAGGAATCAAAACTTGAATGTCAAGTATATCTTTGAGCAGTTTTTTCTATCGCAACAATGTCATTTTCAGGCATTACTTGCAGCAATAGATAATGCTAGAGATTCAAAGGCATTTGCTACAAAAAGGATTGCTAGTATTAAAAGTGAAGTATCATTGCTAAATAGGCGTATTGAGAGTAAACTAAATGTAAGTGAAAGCAAGGCAAAAAAAGAAAAACTAGAATCTGAAATGAATCACCTGCTAAGTGAAGAGCAAAAGTTAGAGTATAAATTTACAACACTAATGTCATTAAAAGAGCAGTTTGAAAAGCATTATTTTGAAGAATTTCAAAGCTTGTTTGCAAAGACATATCAAAGGATTTATAAAAAGATAAAAAGCGGACTTGATATTTGCTTTAGCATTTTAGATGATAAAATTTATAGCAAAGCACTGCATTCTGTGTCTTTTGAAAAAATCTATTTTAAAAACCCAGAAAATGAAATGGTTCCAATTACAACATACTATATAGAACAATATTTAGATAGGTTAAATAAACATAAACTAAATGAATATGACAACTTGCTCTATCATCATATAAACAAGTTAAAAAAGCAACATAAGAGATATTATCTAATAGTTACTTCAGATGAAAAAGAAGCTATGGAAATGAAGCTAAAGATTCTTGCACAAAATAAGTTTAATTGTGTTAAGACTGCATATAAGCATACTATGTATTTTGCATATATGAGTGAGACAAAATTTGACAAGATATATGTTGATAAAAATAATATTTGGAAGGATATAAACTCCCTAATTAAAGAGGGCAGAATGCTAAAAACCAATGAAAAAACTCCATTTTTATTGATTACAAAACAATCCAAAGAAAATCGCTTTGGGTTTGCAGATTGATAAATGTGATATAATTTGGGCTTTTTCGAGGATATAATGAAAACTACTAAAGATAATAAAAACGGATTTGAAATTTTTGGATTTAAAAAAAATATTTTAAGAGGTATTAAGGAAGCTGGGTTTAGTGAGCCAAGCCCAATACAACAAGAAGCAATACCTATAATACTAGATGGATTAGATGTAATAGCACAAGCACAAACAGGCACTGGTAAGACTGCTGCATTTGGACTTCCTCTTTTGCAAAAGATGAAAAACAATGGTGAAATTGAAGCATTAATTATAACTCCAACTAGAGAATTAGCTATGCAAATTAGTGATGAGATTTTTAGGCTTGGGAAGTTTAATAATGTAAAGACGGTCTCATTATATGGCGGACAACCAATAAAAAGACAAATAGAGCTTTTGGGCAAAAAACCACAAGTAGTAATTGCAACTCCCGGTAGGCTATTAGATCATTTGCGTAATGATAGATTAAAGAATTTTTGTCCTAGATTTGTTGTTTTGGATGAATCTGATGAAATGCTTGATATGGGATTTTTAGATGATATTGAAGAGATTTTTGAGTTTTTATCAAATGATAGGCAGACACTTTTGTTCTCTGCGACAATGCCAACGCCAATAAAGCACCTTGCACAGAAGATTTTGGATAATCCAAAGTTAATAAAAATAACGCCTGATAACACAACAAATACTGATATTTCTCAAAGGTATTACATAATTAATGAAAACGAGAGAGAAGAAGCTATTGTTAGGCTTATTGATAGTGAGATTCCAAATAAGGCAATAATTTTTACGCGAACTAAAAAAGAAGCAGATATTTTATGTGAAAGATTGCTTGATAGGGGTTATAACGCACTAGCATTGCATGGGGATATGGAGCAAAAAGATAGATTAAAATCCATAAAAAGTTTCAAAGAATCTAAAATTAATATCTTGGTTGCAACAGATATTGCAGCAAGGGGGCTTGATATTAGTGGGGTTAGCCATGTGTTTAACTTCCATATACCGCTAAACTCTGAAAGTTATGTGCATAGGATAGGTAGAACCGGCAGAGCTGGTAAAAAGGGGGTTGCAATCACTCTTGCTACTCCTTTAGAGTTTAAAGAAATAAGAAAGATAAAAGAAAGCACAAAGGCAAAAATAGAGCTATATGAGATTCCATGCATACAAGATGTTTTGCATAATAAAGAATCAAAAATGATAGAAAATATACTAAAACAAGATATAAGCGATGAATCTTTGCGACTTTATGAGCAACTTAGAGGCAATGTAGATATAGCACAATTAGTTTGCAAATTATTATCCATGATACTAAAAGAAAGCATAGTCATAGGACCAAATAAAATAGGTTATAAGAAAGAGGATTTAATAAGATTCAATAATGAGCTAGAATCCATAAAGAAAAAAAAGCAACCTAGAAGCAGAAATCATAGAGATAGAAAAGATACTAGAAACAAAAGGGATTCTGGGGGTAAAAACACAAAACAAACGGATAGCAAAAATCATAAAAGGAGAAAATGATGGATTTTCAACCATATCCTTTTGAAAAATTAAATGATTTAATAAAAGAGATTCCAAAAAAAGATGGCTTAATATCACTTGGCATTGGTGAGCCACAATTTGATACTCCAGAGTTTATCTGTAATGCTGTTTGTGAAGATGTAAAGTTATTTAATAAATACCCAAAAACTGCAGGTGAAGACTTTTTAAATAACGCAATTATTGAATACGTGAAAAATAGATTCAATATAGAGATTGCTAGAGATGAAATAGTCTCAACATTTGGCACTAGAGAAGTTTTGTTTAATTTGCCTCAATTTTTACTTTTTAATAAACAAAATCCTACAATAGCTCACCCAAATCCATTTTATCAGATATATGAGGGAGCTACTATTGCCTCTAAGGCAAATAGTATATATATGAATCTAACAAAAGAAAATGGGTATAAACCAACATTATCTAAAGAAGATATGGAGAAATGTGATGTTGTAATACTTAACTCTCCAAATAATCCAACTGGAATCTCTCTTAGCATAGATGAGTTACAAGAGTGGGTTGAAAATGCACTGACATATAACTTCGTGCTTATAAATGATGAGTGTTATAGTGATATATATTCTCTAAATCCACCATGCTCTATCCTTGAAGCAAGTATTAAGGCAAATAATAAAAGCTTCAAAAACATCTTAGCTATAAATTCTATCTCCAAAAGATCTAGTGCTCCTTCTTTAAGAAGTGGATTTGTAGCAGGAGATAGAGAAATACTACAAAAATATGCAAGATATAGAACATATGTTGGAGCAGCTTCTCCAAGCCCACTGCAAAGGGCGGCTTCACTTGCATGGCGTGATATAAAAAGTGTAGAAGAAAATAGGCAAAAATATAAAGAGAATCTGCAATTAGCAAGTGAGATTCTTAGCATTAGTGTGCCTAGTGAGACATTTTATGTTTGGCTTTATGTTGGTGATGATTTGCAATGGACTAAGGAGTTGTTATTAAGAGAGAATATATTAGTTTTACCGGGTAGCTTTCTATCTAGGTGTGATAATGGTATAAATCCGGGCAAAGGATATGTAAGATTGGCATTGGTTTATACGCAAGATATAATAAAAACTGCATTACATGGGATAAAAAAGTGTCTATAAAAAAGATTCATTTTATCGGTATAGGTGGTATTGGTATATCAGCACTTGCTAGATATATGCAAAGTAAGGGGATTAGCATTACTGGTTCTGATGTGAGCGAAGGGGTGATTACTAAGCAATTAAAAGAGGCTGGAATAATAGTTCAAATCCCGCATGATTCAAGCATTATAAATGACCAAGATTTAATAATACACTCAAGTATTATTAAAAGTGATAATGTGGAATTGCAAAAGGCTAGGGAAAAAAATATCAAAATAATGTCAAGAAAAGAATCTCTAAAATGGATACTAAAAGATACACAAGTATATGCAGTAGCAGGAGCACATGGGAAAAGCACGACAAGTGCAATACTATCTTCTATAATGCAACATGCAAACTCTCTAATAGGGGCTTTAAGCAAAGAGTTTGATTCAAATGTTAGAGTTGTGTGTGATGATAGGGCATGTGATAATGTTGTTGTTTTTGAAGCTGATGAATCTGATAAGAGTTTTTTAAACTGCAATCCATATTGTGCGATTGTAACAAACGCAGAACCAGAACATATGGAGACTTATGAGCATAATTTAGAGTTGTTTTATGGAGCTTATAGAGAGTTTTTGCTTCTAGCAAAAAAAAGAGTGATTAATGCAGAAGATAGTTTTTTGGGGAGTTTAGATATCCCATGTATAAAGCTATATCCAAGCAAAGATATAAGCGATGTTAGCTATATTTTGGATAATAATATCCCTAAGACCAAATTTAGATTAACACATAAAGATATAGATTATGGATATTTTGAATGCTATGGAATAGGAAAACATATAGCATTAGATGCGTCTTTAGCGATACTTAGTGTTGTGGATTGTATTGGGTTAGATGAGATTAGAGAAAATATAAAAAAGTTTGTAGGAATCAAAAAAAGATTCGATATTTTATGCAATGAAACTTGTGTGATTATTGATGATTATGCACATCACCCAACTGAAATTTCTACAACTATAAAGGCTTTAAAGATATATCAAAATTTAATAAAAGCAGATTCTTTATGCGGTATATGGCAGCCACATAAATATTCTAGGTTGTGCGATAATTTAGATTCTTTTGTTGAGTGTTTTTATGGGCTTGATAGACTAATTATTCTACCTGTGTATTGTGTGGGAGAAGAACGAAGAGAGATTGATTTTGAAAAGTTATTTGCAAAGTATAATCCTATTTTTGCTGACTATGTAAAGAGGGTTGGAGATAGCTTAGAGATATATAAAGATAATAAAAAGATTCTAGGTCTTAATAGCGGGATTATAGCTGGGTTTAATGCAGGAGATTTGACTTATCAGTTAAGAGGTGGAATTTGATGCATTATTGGCTAATTGTAATTTTAGTTGTATTGGTTATTTTGTTAATTGTGCAATTACTTGTTAGGTTTGAGATTCTAAGTGCTAATGCTAGGTTTGTTGTTGGTGGAGTGTTGTTGTTTGTTGCAATTTGTATTGGTATTTTTACTTCTATGCAAGATAAAAATGAAAGCTACATAAGGCAATTATCAGAAGTTTTCTTGCAAGGTAGAAATATCACATGCAAGTTAAATGGTGATAATATTGATGTTAATAATACGAAGTTTAATTTTGTAAGTGGCACACTTAGTGTGATAGGCAAGGAGGGGGAGTATTATAAAGTTAATATTCCTCTTAAGAATTGCCATAAAGAGTAAGTATGGAGTTAGTTAAAAAGCTTGATTTAGAAGAGTATATATCACTTTTTGAGACCTTTTTAGCACGAAAGAAGGATATAAAGCTAGAGGGTGATAGCAAGATTCACCTAAGCTACATAAAAGAGCTAGAAGACATAGACTTTACTTCGCCAAAAGAGGTTAAAAATTTAGATAAAGAATTGCAACTTTTGCGTAAATTTGGGCATTTGCACCTAGATGATATTTTTGAATTTGTAAAAATTATCAAATATTTTTTATATCTAAAGTCATTAAAGTCAATTTTAGATACCAAAAGCCTTTTAGATAAGTGGATTAGCGGGATTAATATCCCATCACCAATACTTGAGATTACAAAGACCTTTAAAGATAATGGCAAGATAAAAGAGGGTGTATATTTAGAGCTAGATTCTGTGTGTGAGAGCATAAGGATTATAAAAAGAGATATACAAAACATCTTAAGAGAATATCTGCAAAAGGAAAGTTTAATACCATATTTGGTTGATAGTCAGATACATTTGGTAGATGATGAGGACTGCCTATTACTTAGGGCTGGGTTTAATAATGTATTAAAAGGAAGCATAATTAATAGGTCTAAGTTTGGGTTTTTTTATGTTGTGCCAAGTCAGATTGCGTCCATGAGGGATAAATTAAGCACTCTTGCAAACAAAAAAGAAGAATTAATTTTTGAAATTGCTAGGGACATATCACAAACTTTTACTAAGAATCTATTGTTTTTGAAATTCATAAATAGGGAGTTTGATAGATTTGATAACTATCAAGCAAGGCTAAATTTTGCTAGGGTTAAAAATTTAGAATTCTTACTTACAAAAGATTCTAAGAATCTTAAAATATGTGAATTTAAACATCCGGCATTAAAAAATCCAAAGTCCATAAGCATTAATTTTAGTGGCGATATACTTATGATTACAGGTGTAAATGCAGGTGGTAAAACAATGCTACTAAAGTCTATTTTAAGTGTTGTGTTTTTGTCAAAATACCTAATTCCTATGCCTATTAATGCATCTAAATCAGCAATTGGTAATTTTAAATTTATCGATTTAATATTAGATGACCCACAAAGTAGCAAAAATGATATTTCCACATTTGCAGGACGAATGCTAGCATTTAGTGAGATTTTAAAGAAAACAGAAGGAATAATTGGAGTAGATGAAATAGAGTTAGGAACTGATAGTGATGAGGCAGCTTCGTTATTTCAGATTCTACTTGATAATTTAGCAAGTAAGGGAAATAAAATAATTCTAACAACTCATCATAAGCGTCTAGCTTCACTAATGGCTGGGGATAGTAGAGTGCAGTTATTAGCTACATTGTATGATGAAAGAAAAGAGATTCCAACTTATGAATTTTTAGATGGAACAATAGGCAAAAGCTATGCATTTGAGACTGCTATTAGATATGGCATACCAAAAATGCTAATAAATAAAGCAAGAGAGTTGCATGGAGCAGATAAAGAAAGATTAAATGAATTAATAGAAAACTCTGCCAAACTAGAAATGAAGCTACAAAATAAAATAAGAAATGAAAATTTAAAACTACAAGAGCTAGATAATAAGCTACAGAATCTAAAACACAAAGAAGAAGCATTGCAAAATGAATTTGAAGCTAAAAAGCGTGAGTTAGAGAGAATCTACAATAATGCAATTAATGAAGCCAAAGAAGCAGTCAAGCTAAAAAGCTCACAAGAGATTCATAGAAAATTAAATACAGCAAACAACATACTAAAAGCAATTAAAGAGCAAAAGGCTATAAAAAGTATAGAGGTAAAGGAATTTAAAATAGGAGATAGTGTAAAATACGGCAACTCTAAGGGGGTTATTTTGCAATTGCAAAAAAATGTAGCTTTGGTGCAAATGACCGATGGCATGAAGCTTAGAGTAGGGATTGATAAACTAAAGCATACTCAAATCCAACAGACAAAGCAAAGTAGCTTCAATGTAGAAACTCCAAAGAATGCAAATGTAATGCTTGATTTGCATGGTATGAGGGGAGAAGAAGCGCTTGAAGCGTTAGATGAGTTTATATCAAATAGTCTAATAGCAGGGTTTGATGAGGTTTTGGTATATCATGGAATTGGAACTGGTAGGCTTTCATCTTTGGTTAGGGATTTTTTGCAATCTCACCCAAAGGTGGTAGAGTTTGTAGATGCCCCACAGAAATCTGGTGGATTTGGCGCAAAAATCATAAAACTATAAAGGAAAAATATGAAAAAGTTTTTATTTTTATTAGGAATTATTGCTTCAATTTTTGTTATTAGTGGTTGTGATAAGCCAGATTATCAGCACCCAGCAAACAGAACTAGCAAGTAATGTTAAGAGGAGAATAAATAAAGTTTATCTATCTCCTCTGCGCTAAAGCCTGCTTTGATCCTTGCTTCTTTGTTTAGATGAGTGTTTGCTTTTGGGAGTTTGAAATTGTATTTGCTTAGAATTTCAATATATTTAGTTGGTCTTTCTTTTATTTGTATATGATTTATATCGCATAGATAGTTAAACCACACGCTACCCTTGCTTACATGACTTATTTCTTCGTTAAAAATTAGATACAAAACATCTAAAATTTCATTTTGTAATTTATGTTTGCTTTTTTGTATTTTTGTTGTTAGAAATGGATTTACATCTAAGCCGACAGCTTCCATGCCTCTAGGCACTAGGGCTATTCTATCTAGGTGGTTTTTGCAAATTTTTAATGCTTGAAATAAAGTATCATGCACTTTAAAATCTCCATATTTAAAACCTAGAGTTTCTAATAAACCATGCAATTTTTCATAATGAGTTACTTCCTCTTTTGCTACTTCTATCCAATCATAATAGTATTGTTTTGGCATGTTTCTAAAGCGATATGCACTATCTAGGGCTAAATCTATTGCAGAAAATTCTATATGCACTATTGAGTGCAATAAGTAAGCTAGATGAATATCTTGCTTTAAAATCTTTCCTTGTGGCACTTCCTTTGGGCTTACTACTTGGCAGAAGTTTGCAAATGTTGGCTTTAATAGTGGCAAAATCTCTGCTTCTTTATCTGTGTATAAATCTTCAAAATTTTTCCATATTTCTTTTACTAGGTTGCATTTTTCATCTGCAGTTTTTGCATTTAGTGCGTCATATAATTTACTAAAAATATCACACCTCGATTATTGATTGGATACCAATTATTATCATTTTTACCCCAATAGCCATTATGAAAATTAGGGCAATCCTTGATAGCACATGTAAGACTAGCTTTCCTAAAACCCTCTCTATAGTAGCAGCAAAATGAAATAATATAAACATAAACAAAAAACTAGCAATTACAGCATATAAAGTTGTCATAAGCCCACTTACTTCAATTAATATTATTATAGTCGATAGCGTTCCAGGACCTACAAGCATTGGGAATGCCATTGGCACTATTGACTGACTTAGTAGCTCTGATTTTGTTAGGTTTGTTTGTGCTTTAGAGTTGTGTCTTTGTGTAAATAATAGGCTTTTTAAACTTACTAATATCAAAAGTAATCCACCAGCGATTCGTAAGTCGTTTAAATCTACCTTGAATAAATACTTCATAATAAAAGGACCTATAAATATAAAAATAATCACAATTATAAATGAGGTAAAAAGAATATTTCTAAATAGATATTGTTTGACTTGAGATTCTAACTCTTCTGTCATGGATATAAACTGTGGGAGATTTCCAAAAGGATTCATAACAGAAAGAATAGTAACAGATGCTACTAATATTGCATATAGTTGCGATTCTATTGTGTCAAACATTTATTCAACTCTTTCTCTTATGAACACTGGGAATCTTGGGACATTATTTTTTGTTAGTCCATTGTATTTGTATGTGATTATGCTATTTATTTTTGGTGGATTTGCCCTGTCTTTTTTGCTTAGACCAGAACCTATGCTAAGTATTATTTCTGTATCCTTGATTATTGTTTTGCACACTAATGCACCAACTAATCCTTCATACTTTCCTTTACCTTCTTTATAACCTATAACTTGACATTCATTATCATAGTATGGCTTATATTTGTAGGCTATGTTTGGATTTTTATTTTCTCTTATTATTAGCCCTTCGCCACCATTTTTTACTATATTATCAAAATATGCTTCTAATTCATCTTCACTTGCTATTATATGTTGTGGGATTATTCTTATGTTTTCATTTGGATTTTCTTGTAAGTATTTGGTTAATAAGTCTAGTCTTTCTAAAAGTGTACAAGAATCGCAAATATTTGGTGCATCAAATACATTGTATGTAACTTCTCTCCAATCATCTATGCTTGATTTTGAGTTTCTAACAATACTCGATATTTGCTCAAAAGAATTTCTTTTTATCCATAATTCACCATCAAGCATAAATGGCGGAAAGTTTTTTGTCCATTCTTTTGGAGCTTTTATTTCATTGTTATTTCTAGTTAATAAGGAGGTGCCATTCCACACTCCTCTTATACCATCTAACTTTTCACTCATTAGATATTCTGTATTGCTGAAGCTTAGAGAATCTTTTTGATATATTTTAAATTCAATAGCATTTGCACTGATTAAAATAAAGCAAAATAAAAATATTACTCTTACTATAAAAGCCATTAGATTCCTTTAGATTCCTTGTTCTATCATTGCATTTGCTACTTTTCTAAAGCCTGCTATATTTGCACCTAAGACTAAGTTTGTAGGTTCTCCAAATTCTTTTGCAGTCTCACTTGCACTTATATATATATTTTTCATTATATTGTGTAATTTTGTATCTACTTCTTCAAAGCTCCATGAGGTCATTGAAGCATTTTGACTCATCTCCAATCCGCTTGTAGCTACACCACCAGCATTAGCAGCCTTGCCTGGACCATAGCATATTTTAGCATCTAAGAATTTATGCACAGCTTCTATGGTTGATGGCATATTAGCACCCTCGCTTACACATTTGCAACCATTTTTTATTAGAATCTCTGCGTCTTTTTTGTTGATTTCATTTTGAGTTGCACTAGGGAATGCAGCAAAGCAAGGTATGCTCCAAATTGGGTTTGAATCTTTTGGATAGTCATTTGCACTTGTGTATTTTGCACTCTTTTTTTCTTTAGCATAGGATTCTAGGCTTTCTCTTCTTACTTCTTTTATTTCCTTTAATAATGCTAGGTCAATACCGCTTTCATCATATATAAAGCCTTTTGAATCGCTAATTGTAACTGGCTTTGCACCTAGTTTTTGTAGTTTTTCTATTGTGTATATTGCTACATTTCCGCTACCTGATACTAGACATGTTTGACCTGCTAGAGAGCCAAAGTTGCTATTATTTAACATTTCTTGAGCGAAATACACACTACCATATCCTGTAGCCTCTGTCCTAACCAAGCTTCCGCCCCATAATAGGGATTTACCTGTCAAAACACCATCGAATCTGTTGGTTAGTTTTTTATATTGTCCAAACAAATATCCTATCTCTCTTCCTCCTACACCTATATCTCCTGCTGGAACATCGGTAGTAGCTCCTATGTGTCTATATAATTCATTCATAAAGCTTTGGCAAAATCTCATAATCTCTCTATCGCTTTTGCCTTTTGGGTCAAAGTCACTTCCACCTTTACCGCCTCCCATAGAAAGTCCTGTTAATGCGTTTTTGAAGATTTGCTCAAATCCTAAAAACTTAATGATACCCTCTGTAACACTAGGGTGGAATCTTAGACCTCCTTTATATGGTCCTAAGGCACTGCTAAATTCGATTCTATATCCTCTATTTACTTGAATCTCTCCATTATCATCTTCCCATGTTACTCTGAAGTTTATTTGTCTTTCTGGTATTACGATTCTTTCTAGTATCTTATGAGATTCGTATCTTTTGTCTTTTTGTAGTGCAGGTTGTATGGATTCTAATACTTCTTTTACTGCTTGGTGAAATTCTACTTGGTCTGGGTATAGGGATTCTACTTTTTGTATTATTTTTTGTGTATAGCTCATGTGTTCTCCTTTGTTGTTTTTAAAAGTTTTTGATTATATTAAACTTATCTTTATATAAACATAACACATTATTTGCATAACGCATATTTATTTAGCTAATATTTCAAAAATTAACATATCAATATCTTAGGAGTTTAATATGGCAGAAGAAGAACAAGAAAGTAAGGAATCTAAACTATCAGCATTAAAGCAGAACAAAATGATACTTTTTGTTATCATCGGTGTTGTTGTTTTGCTTTTGATAGTTCTTATTTTGGTAGCTGTATTGATATTTAGCGGTGGAAATGAAGAAGAAATGCAAGCACAAGCTACAGCTCCGACAGAACAATTACAAAGTGCGTCAAATAGAGGAAGTGCAGCAAATCCAAATAGCAGTTTGCTCAGTATTGGAACTATGTATCCTGTGGATCAATTTATAGTTAATCTAATGTCTTCTGGTGGTGGCAAAAGATATTTAAAAACTTCCATAGCATTGGAGCTTAGCGTCTCTGAAATGACTGCAGAGCTAGATACAAAGAGGGATATTATAAGAGATGTTTTAATTACAATTCTTAGCTCAAAAACTTTTGAAGAAGTGCAAACTAGCAAGGGCAAGCAAAAACTAAAAGAAGAGATCATAGAGAGATTAAACGAGTTTTTAGTTGATGGTAGAGTTGCTAATGTATTCTTTACAGAGTTTGTGGTGCAATAAGTTTTGAATATAGAAATTGGAATTGATTTAGTTTCAATAGAGAGAATGAGGGCATTTGTTGAAAAGTTTGGAGACAAAGGCAAGGCTAGATTCTTGAGTGATAGTGAAATGATAATGGCTAAAAGTCCGCAGAGTATAGCTGGGATTTGGGCTGCTAAAGAAGCAGTCTCAAAAGCCCTTAAATGCGGAATCTCAAAGGAATTAACATTTCGCGATATAGAAATCTTCAAATTAGATAGTGGAGCACCCAGTATAAGGCTAAGTAGTAGGGTGCAAGAGACTTTTAAAATACAATCTACCAGTTTATCTATAACGCATGATAGTGGCTTTGCTGTTGCTGCAGTAATTATTTTAAAAGAAGATTAAAATTTTGATATAATTGAAGCTTTTATTTTGAAGTTGATGCAAAGATATCCTATGAATACAACTATGGTTAGTGTTATGATAGCCACTTCATTGGTTATAGGACTAATAGGTCTTATAGCTTTTGTTTGGGGCTTGAAGAATGGGCAGTTTGATGATGAAAAGAAAATGATGCAAGGTGTGTTGTTTGATAGTGAAGATGATTTGCGTCATGTAGCTAGTAAAACTACAAAGAAAGGTAAAGATAAATGAAAGATATATATGAAGTTGCTATTATTGGTGGTGGTCCTGGTGGTATCGCGTCTGCGGTTGAATCTGTTGTCTTGGGAATCAAAGATGTTATTTTGTTTGAAAAGGGCGATGGACATTCTACTACTATTAGGAAGTTTTATAAGGATAGAAAAAGAGTTGATAAGGATTATAGGGGTCAAAAAATAGAACTTGATGGTAATATTTATTTTTGCGATGGAACAAAAGAGAGCACACTAGATTTGTTTGACAACATTATTAAAGATAACCATTTTGAGGCAAGATTCAACACAGAAGTAGAATCTATAACAAAAGATGGTGAAAATTTTGTCATACATACTACTGATAATTTGACCATTAAAGCTAAATTTATAATAATATCAATAGGTAAAATGGGGCAACCAAATAAGCCTTCATATCAATTGCCAAGCACTTTGCGCAAGATTATCAACTTCAATGCTAATGAAGTGCAAGAAGGAGAAAAGGTTTTAGTGGTTGGCGGTGGGAATTCTGCTGTTGAATATGCTTGTGTGTTAAGTGAAACAAATGAAGTAATTTTAAATTATAGAAAAACAGAATTTTCAAGAATTAATGATGTTAATAAGGAAAATTTGGATAGTTGTCTAAATAAACAATCAATTACACCTAAGTTTGGGGTTGATATACAATCATTAGAGGATAGTAATGGTAAGCCAAAAGTTAATTATACAGATGGCACAAGTGATACTTATGACAGAATTATCTATGCTATTGGCGGTATAGCTCCAATTGACTTTTTGAAGAAGTGTGGCTTAAAAATAGATTCTGATGGAATTCCTGTTGTAGATGAAAATCATGAAAGCTCTGTGAAAAATATATATATCGCAGGTGATATTTTGTATAAAAATGGTGGCTCCATTGCGGCGGCACTAAATCATGGTTTTAAGATTGTGCAAGACATTAAAGAGAGGCTAGATTCTTAGTTTAATGTTTATATTATATATATTTTGTTAAAATTAAGGTTATTTTAAAAATTAAGGATATTTGATGGCAAAGAGATGTTTTTTTAGCGGTAAGGGACCTATGGTAGGAAACAATGTAAGTCATGCAAACAATAAAACAAAAAAAAGATCATTACCTAATTTAAGAACTGTTAGAATTAAATTAGAAGATGGGACAACTACTAAAATTAAAATCGCTGCTTCTACTTTAAGAACTATGAAGAAACACTCATAAAAAACAAGAAAAAAAGTGTTTTTTGATAAGTTTAGAAAATTTATCCATTGGGATACTTCTCAAAAACCAGATATTGATTTATCTGGTATGCTATATGAACAATTAAAGCCTTTTAGACTTCCATTTATTTTATTATTTCTAGGAATATTACTTAGTACACTTGGTTATATGGTTGTTACAGACTATACTTTAATAGAAGCATTCTTTCAAAGTTCATACACATTTACAACCACTGGTTTTGGTGCTTTAAAAGAGGATCAATTTGATGCAATGGATGTATTTTATACAGCTATTGTTATGTTATCTGGTTCAGCTGTATTGAGCTTTTGTGTGATTGGTGTGATTGATATTTTAAATCGTGGAAAATTAGTTTTGGTAATAAAGGAGAGGAATATGATATATAAAATTGCAAGACTAAAGAATCATTTTGTAATTTGTTATCACAATGAATACTCTATACAACTAGCACAACAATTTAGAAAGGCACATATACCATTTGTGGTTGTTGATAACAATCCTGCACTAGAAGATATAGCTCTAAAATATAATTATCCATTTTTTATAAATGAAGATCCACATTTAGAAACCGCTATGTTAAAGTGCCATTTATCAAGTGCTAGAGGTGTTATAACCTTATCAAGTAATGTGGCTGATAATATAGCACAAGTTGCTTCTGTTAGGTTGTATGAAAAGGAGCTTGGTAGGAAGCCTTATTTTATAATAGGGAATGCAAATAATATAGAAGAAGAAGAGAAGTTAAAAAAGCTAGGTGCTGATTGTGTTGTATCCCCTTCAAGACTTTTTGCTCAAAGGGTAAATGCTATGGCTACAAACCCAGATATGGAAAATTTGCTTGAGCGTTTTGCATACCAAAAAGATACTCCTTTAGACTTGGAGGAAATAGCAATTCCAAGATATTCTTGGCTTGTGTTTAAAAAGCTAAAAGAAGCACATGTAAGAGAGATTACTCAAACTTCAGTTGTTGGAATCACGCAAAAAGATGGTAAGTTTATTTCAATGCCAAGTGAAGATACAATAATTACAAGTGGTAGTAAATTATTGGTTATAGGGACTTCTCAAGGTGTTAGGCTAACAAAGCAGTTAATATCTAAAAAAGACAAGCCAGAGGAGTTAAAATATGTTTAGTATATTTCCAATTGAAGGTGGAGTGTGTGCGGCTAATGGTTTCTTTGCAGATGGGATTAGTGCTGGGTTAAAGCCAAATTGTGAGGTTGATGTAGCTTTTATTTATTCTACAAGCATGTGTGAAGTTGAATGTTTATTTACAAAAAATAATTTTTATGCTGCACCAATAGCTCATTATAAAATGCAAGAAGAAAAGTTAAAAGATGACTTTAAGACAAATTTTGTGCTTATAAATTCCAAAAATGCAAATGCCTTAACTGGTGATGTTGGAATTATGAATATAGAATCTATCATGTCTAATTTGAGCAAAAGATTCACAGAAATTAAAAATCCATTAATGAGTTCTACTGGTGTAATAGGTGTCCAACTACCAGTAGAAAAAATATGCGAATCTTTAAGTAAGATAAATTTAAATAGTAAGAATAATGACAATGCAAAACATGCAATAATGACTACTGATAGATATCCAAAGAGTATCGCCTTTGAAGTTGTATTAGATGATAATAGAAGCTTTAAAATAGGGGCTATATGCAAGGGTGCGGGCATGATAAATCCATCTTTAGCTACTATGTTATGTTTTATTACAACAGATGCACTTGTGCCAAAGAATAATTTAAAAGAGATTCTGCAAAAAAATGCATATATGACATTTAATGCAATTAGCGTAGATGGCGATACTTCTACAAATGATACTATTATGCTTTTATCAAATGGACAAAGTGGAATCTATGATAAAGAGGCATTTTCTTTTGCTTTGTATAAGATTATGGAGTATTTGTCTTTAGAGGTTGTAAAAGATGGTGAGGGAGCTACTAGAGTAGTTGCATTTGAGGTGCTAGAAGCACATAGTGATGATGAGGCTATGGTTTGTGCTAAGGCTTTGAGTAATTCTTTGCTTGTTAAGACTGCTTTGTTTGGTTGTGATCCAAATTGGGGTAGGATTGCATCTACTATAGGTGCAAGTGGTGTAAAATGCGATGCTAAAAGACTTCAAATCTTCTTTGATAAAGTATGCGTTTATAAAGATGGTGAAATTTATTTTGATAGAGATAATGAAGAGAAGGCTGCAAAAGTCTTGCAAAAAGATTCATATAAAATTACTTGCAAACTTGGAACAGGGAATGGTAGCTTTACTGCTTATGGGTGTGATTTGGGGCATGAGTATGTAAAAATCAATGCCGATTATAGAAGTTAGATTCAGCCTATTTTGTTATAATCTAATCAACTTAAAAACAAAGGAGTTGTGATGTTACATGAATATAGAGATGAGATCAGTGTGTTAAAGCAAGAAAATGCACATTTTGCAAAAATTTTTGATGAGCATAATGAGCTAGATCAAAAGATTCAAAATATTTCAGAAGGCAGAGAACACGCTAGTGATGCAGAATTGGGTGAGTTAAAAAGAAAGAAGCTAGTGCTTAAAGATGAGGCTTATGCGATGATTATGGAGTATAAGAAAACTCACTAAAGAATATTAGCTCTTTTTAGAGCTTCTATTGAATCTTTATACCACTTTTTATACTTTTTTGATACTTTAACTTTTGTGTATATTATTTCTGGGTTTTCATATTCGTGGTTTGCTTTAATTAGAGCTATTAGATTTTCTATTTCTGTTTTTGATGTTTTAAAAATAAGCTTAATTTCATTAGCATTTTCTACCTTATCACCCCAAACATAGACACTTGCTACTTCGATTTTTTGTATGCATGCACTTAGTGCAGACTTAATAACGACAGATTCTAGTTTTTTTGCATTTTCTTTTGTTGTTGTGGTTGTTAGCGTGATTAGGCTTGGCATTTTTATTCCTTTTTTTCTTTTTCGATTCTTTTTTTCTTTTCTTCTAGTGCTTTTTTCTTCTCTTCTCTTCTCATATTTTCTAAGTTTAGCTGTCTTTCTTTTGAACGCCTAAATTTCTCCAAATACTCCTCCCTTTCTGTCGGGCTTTGGTATGTTATTGGACGCATAAATGATATAGCTAGCATAAGAACAAAAAATGCTATTGATATTTCTTGGTTTTCAGTTAGTTTATACCAAGCCATAGCAACAGCAAGAGATATAATTACCTTAAGTGCGATTACCAAATTTATTCCTTATAGCATTTGTGGTGTTATTTTATGTTTGTTAAATAAAAGAGATTCTTTGTTTGAATCTTTAAATAATGCAAGTATGACTTGCGGGATAAAAAGCACTGGTATATTCTCATCATCTCTATGTGTTGCTTTTTTTAATTCTAAAGCATGTGTATCAAATAGTTCAAAATTACCAATATTTACGCTCATTATAAAATCAATCCCACTATCTACCATTTCATAGTATATTTTAGACGCCATTTTATAGGCTAATTCTTCATTAGTGCTTAGTAAATAATCATAGCTTTCGCTAAAGAAAGGAAGTATCTTAAGTCCTGTGGTTAATTCAAGTTGTTCTAGTATTTTTAGCTCTTTTATCAAGCCTTCTAGCTCTCTATCGATGATGAATCCACATTTAAAGCCATTCCACCGACCAATATTAATTGAATCTATGTTTTGATTTAGTGCTTGTAGGATTATTTCTGGTATGAATTTGATTGTATTTTCAAGTGATATAACATCTATGCTTTGCTTGATTGATTGTTCTAAGTCTTCTTTAAAATCAGAATCTTCATATAATTTTTTAAACAATTTTATTATCTCGATTAAACTTTGACTATCATATATAATAAGCTTGTTTCCATCTTTGCTAACCTGTGTTAATAAACTTATCAAATTTATATAATAAGATTCATCTAATGACAATAATTTATTACCAAGTTGTATTGTTTTTATCTCATCTGTTTGTATATTTAGCTTTTTTGTTAGTTGTTGTAGAGTTTGAGTAAGTATTGATGAGCCATTTTTATAAAAATTATTTTGCAATAAGACTAAAGAATCCATAAAACCTCCTTTTAAATTAGTTTGTTAGTAATTTTGATTTGAAAGTTTGCAGTTCTTTAGTGCTATGTTCTTTTAGTATTAATTCTTGAAACTCATGTATATATTTATCAATTTTGGTATCACAAGGATATGTATATGTTTCTATGTTTTGTGCATTAAAGATTCCATTTGACATATTTGATACTATATTTAGTATTTCTTTGTTTCTATTTGTTTGATATAGTGAATATGCAATAGCAAAAAATACTTCTCCTAAATAGCTATCATACTCCAAGCTAAGCGGAGTGGCGTAGGCATATGGTATAAATGAAGCAATAAAATCTCTATCTTCACTTAAGCCATATTGTTCTAGTTTGGATATATTTTCTAAAAACGGCTCTTCATTTATTATTAAATCTTTTGTAACAAGTCTCTGATGTAGGGGATTTATAATGATTCTTTTTCCAAATTTTTTTATTAGCTCGTCTATTGTAATGCTAAAATCAAATACAACTACATCATAGATTTTAAATCCATATTCTTTGTATCCATAATCCCTTATTTTTAGCTTTATTAAGTTTAGTAAATCAAGCAGGTTTTGATTGTCTTGTATGCTTATTTGTAGCTTGGAGTAGTATGGTAGATAGTCTGTTTTTATATCGAATCTAAAGAGTTCCAAGTCTAGTTTTACTTCCATATGCTTCTCCGCTTAAAATGATTTAGTATATCTAAAAAATTATTTTTTAAACTTATGATTTTTTGGATTTGATAATATGGCTTTAATTGAGCTATTTATTCCATCATTTTCTGATTTTATTTCAGGCGCAAAACTTGCCATTATGTTTATAAAAAGGCATACATCAGAGCCATTATCTATATCATTTGGTAGTATTATTTGCACTATAGATTCAAGAGGTGTAGTTACAAAACTACCCAAGTTATCATCGCCAAACCCAGCTTCAAAATATAAATTGTTTGAATCTAACTCTAAACTTTCAAAAGTGTATCCAGCTAGAATAAAAAGAGTTAAGTCATTAAATGAATTCCGTATCGAATCTGGTAGCTGTGGTTCAAACTTCACGCAAGATATATTGCATACGATGGAGAAGTTTATTTTCTTATCCATTAGTGATTTTATAATTTCAAAGCAATGTTTCTTTATTAATGTTTGGAAATTTTTATTATGCATTATGCTTAACATGTTTTTCCTTTATTGATTATTGTCTTTAGCTCATCTAGCATGTCTTTTACTTCTTTTATTCCTATCTTCCAAAAGTCTCTATCTTCAATATCAAAGCCAAATATTTCTACCAACTCTTTTGGTGATTTACTTCCACCTAGACTTAAGAATCTTTCGTATTTTGGAATGAAATCATCTTTGTTTTGTTTATAAAGACCAAAAAGTGCCATAACAAGTAATTGCCCATAGCTATAAGCATAGCAATAAAATGGAGAGTGTATAAAATGAGGTATATAAGACCACCATAATTTATAATTATCACTTAGTTTTAGGCTATCTCCAAACATTTTTTGGTTTTCTTCTTGCCATATATTGCTTATTTCATCACTGCTTAGTTCGCCTTCTTTGTTGTGGATTCTTCTCTCAAAGTTTGTAAAGACATTTTGCCTAAAGAGTGTTGCAAATATATCTTCTAATTTACCTGCATAAAGAGATATTTTTTCATCATCGCTTATTTGGTTTTTTAATTTATCAAAAAGTAGCATTTCAGCAAATACAGATGCAGTCTCTGCGGTAGTTAGTGGAGTATCAGCATTTAGATATCCTACGCTATATGATAGCTTTTGATGAATCGTGTGTCCTAGCTCATGTGCCATTGTAAATATATCTCTTCTTTGGTTTGTGTGGTTTAGCATTAAGTATGGGTGTGCATTTGGAGTTGCTCCATGGCTAAATGCTCCTCCTCTTTTTCTATCTCTTGGGTGGCTATCTATCCAGCCATTTTCAAATGCTTCTTTTGCGATTTTGTAGAATTTATTTGAGAATCCTTGAAAAGTCTCAAGCACTAATGTTTTAGAGGTTATATAATCAAACTCTGTGTTATCTTTTGATGGGATTGGTGCGTATCTGTCGTAATCTTGCAAATTTTTTATTTTTAGTATTTTTGATTTTATTTTGTAATATTCTTCTACTATTTTTACATTTTCATTTATTGTATCAACCATGCAATCAACGCTTTTTTGAGTTGTTTGGTTGCTTATATGGCGAGAGTGCTCTAAAGATTCATAGCCTCTTAACTCTTTTGTAATCTTTAGGTCTTTTCTTATTGCATTTAGTATGTATGTTAGTAAGTCTATGTTGTCTTTTAATGTCTTGCTTAGTGAGATTGAAGCTTTTTTTCTTATTTTTCTATCTTTGCTATAAAGCAAACTTAGCACCTCTTCTTCGCTTAAGAGTTTGTTATCAAATTTAAATTTCAATTTACTAAAATGCTCATCAAATAGTCTGCTAAATAGTTCTGATCCAGCAGGACGGACTTTTAGTAATACCTTTTCTTCTAGCAAACTTAATTGAAATTTAGAATACTGCATAAGTAGTTCTAAATAATATGAATACTTTGGTGATGATTTTATTATTTCTTGCTTTTTTGTATCACCTAGTGAGTTAAATTCTAACTCAAAAAACAAAAGAGATTCTTGGGCTTTGTTGCATTCTAGCTCACATTGTGAATAAAATGCTCCATGTGAAGTATCAGATGCAAATAGCAAAAATGAATATGTCATTATTTGTGAAATTGCTTGATAATTTGCTTCGTATTTTTCAATTACACTTTGAAAGTCTTTGCTATTTATGTTTTGCAGTTTGCCCTTATATGTCTCTTCAAAATCCTTTGAATCTTGTATTGTTTGCTGCATTTGTGCTAATAGGGTTTTTTTATCTTTAAAAAGTGGCTTTAAATCCCAAACATCAACCTTGCTCATAATAATCCTTAATTATTAAATTTTATATTCTATTATAAAAATTCTAAATTTATTTTTCATTTTTTATAAATTTTATAGCTAGAGAATTTACACAATGTCGTGTGTTTGTCTCTGTAAATCCTTCGCCGCGAAATACATGCCCTAAATGTCCTTTGCAGTTTGCACATATTATTTCCATTCTTATTTTATCGCTATCTAATGTTTCTATTATTGAATCTTTTATGCAAGATTCAAAGCTAGGCCAACCGCAATTTGAGTGAAACTTAGATTCTGAAGTAAATAATTTGCTATCACATCTTTTGCATACATAAATTCCATCTTCAAAAAAGTTCTCATATTCTCCGCTAAATGGTCTCTCTGTCCCTTTATTAATTATTATGTATTCTTCTTGCGGTGTTAACTTGTTGTATTGCATATAATCCTCACTTTTTGCTAACCTTACTTAACCATAGCCATAATATCCCAAAAATAACAAAAATAAAAATAGGCGCTATGTATGGATAAGCACTTAGCGTATCAACTAAATTTACTATAAATTCACCCAAGAAATATCCCAATAATCCAACGCTAATACCCCATATAATTGCTCCTATTGCATTGTATATGTTAAACTTTATAAAGCTATATTTTGTTAGTGCCACAGCAGCGGGGACTAGAGTTTTTATCCCATATATATATTTTTGTACAATTAGAATTATTGAGCCATATTTTTTCATTAATATATTTATGTAGGCTATTTTTCGTTTGTGCTTTTTTATGTAGCTCAGCATACTTTCTTTTTGGTATCTTGTTAGATAAAATAAAAGCAAATCTCCTAAAAAATTCGCAATTACTGCTACTATTATGCTTAGTGTCAGATCCATTTTTCCAGCCCAACTTAGCACACTTGCACCTATTAATGCTACAAATCCACCTCCAAGTGAGTATAAAAATAATATTACATATCCATATTTAATTATTAAATCAATTGTTTCTTGCATAATTTTTCCTCTTATTAAAATAATTATTATAAGGTATTTTTCTAAACATTTAGTAATACACTTTGTTTAAAAATAGCCCATTTGCTTGTGCTTTTAGTATGCTTTGTTGGCTTTTGTTTAAGAGAGCATCTTTTAGAGATTCTATACTTTTTGTGTTTTTATCAATTTCTAATAAATACCCAACCATAAGTCTAATTTGCGACCTTAAAAATCCATTGCTACAAAAATAAAAAACATAAAAATCTTTATATTTTAAGATTCTCGTTTTATACATAATTCTTGTTTGGTTTAACTCTCCGCTTCCACCTTTTTTCATAAAGCTAGAAAAATCATGAATCCCTTCTAAGAGCTTAATTGAATCTTTTAGTAGTTTTGGATTTTCTAGTTTGTGGTAGTGTGAAAAGTTAGCTAGAAATGGAGAATATTTAGTTGAGATAATATAGCAATATGATCGCTTCTTAGCACTATATCTAGCATGGAAGTTAGAATCTACTTTAAGCATCTTTTTTATTCTTACTTTTGGGTATAGCTTGTTGTTTAATATCTCTTTTAGGGATTCTAGGTTTTTATGAAAAGATGGGATATTAAGTGAGATTACTTGATAGTTTGCATGCACACCTTTATCTGTTCTGCCACTTGCTTGGAATTTATTAAAAATACCAACACTGTTTAGTTTTTCTTGAAGAAAATCATACACACCGCTTTTATCACTTTGTGATTGGAAGCCATTAAAATAGCTTCCATCATAGGATAAAATCATGGCTATGTTCATTTAGTAGAATCTGCCTATGGTTTTTTTGTATGCAATATATCCTGCTACAAACCAAGCAATAGGGAATAAAATCGTGCCAACTATTGGTAGGTAGTTTGATATTGCATATATAAAGCCATAAAAGATTCCTATAATTAGCATTATTTGAGCTGTTGTGTAGTTTTTTTGGTATCTTGGATTCTTAACCCCTAGCAATAAATAAAAATAAAGGCTAATTATTGGAGAAATTGACATAAGTATATAAAGGCTTAGATTTCTTAGCCTTTTTTTTTGCTCCTCTTGTTTACTAAATGCTATATTCCAATATTCAAATATGCTTAAATTCTCATTGTTATTAGAATTTATATTGTTTCGCAAGATTAGTTTGTCAAATGTTATTTTTTCTACTTCATTGTTTGATAAACGATATATCATGCCATCTCTTAGTAATGCTTCTAAGTTTGATTGGTTATTGTATAAATGTGCATCATGTGCCAAAATCAATCCCCCTTCTTTGCTAAAGGACAACAAAACTATGTCTTTATATTTACCAATATCATCGCCACTACTTTTTACATATACTAGCCATTCTCCAATTCTTTGTCCAAATTCACCTGATTTTAGATTTAAACTAATGCTACTTTTTCTTGAATCAATAAAGCTTCTATATGCCTTATCGCTAAGAGGAGTTAAGATTAAGGATAAAATAAGAAGCGAAAAACTTGCAAGAAATGCTATGGGGGCAAATATTCTAACTATGTGTTGTGGATTTAGCCCTAGTGAGAATAATACAGGTAGTTCATAGTCATAGCACAGCTTTGAGAGTGATAATGTGGAGGCTATAAAAAATGTAATTGGTATGACAAAAAACACCATAAGAGGCATGGTGTAAAAATATAAAGCAAAAAGCTCAAAAAAACTTATCTTCACAACAAATGTAACACTTGAGATTCTAATAAATACTATAACAGAGGCAATAAAAAATAACACTAAAAATATAGGAAAAAATATTTGTGCGAAATTTTGAAAAATGTAGTTTTTTACCCTCAAAACAAGAATCCTAAATTAATTTGAAAAGCGTATTTTACAAAAAATACACTAAAGAATCCCAAAAATAAAAATGGCACAAATGGGATTATTTGTTTTTTATAAAAAATCATAAACAATAACGCATACAATGCACTAATAAATATACATATCATGGCATGCAATGTATCAAAACTAGCTCCTATTGTGCCAAAGATTATAATATCTCCTTCGCCTAAGACTTCCTTTTTTAAGATGCTTTCTAAAAATATTTTTAGAAAGCTTATAAAACCCATAAATAGCAATGAATTAATAATACAATCGTATAAGGACTGATATTGCGTTGCTATGGCCAAGAAAAACACAAGAAAATTTAATACACTTGGAATCTCTAGTAAAATATAATCAATAAATGCCAAACAATAAAAAAATAAGAATAATAAAAAATATAAAAGCCCAAATACTCCGAAGAAATAATAAAGCATTACGCACAATATTCCAGCTAATAGTTCATGGATAAAATAATAAAAAGGAACTTTATACCCACAAGCACATCTGTTGTGAGTGAAATAAGATATTAGAGGAATCTTGGCTAGGAGCTTTAGTGGTGTTTTGCAATTATTGCAATAAGAATTTGGAATTATTATTGATAGGTTTTTTGGGATTCTATAAATTAGCAAGTTTAAAAATGAGCCAAAAGAAATTCCAAGCAAAAATATTAAAATATACACAAGATACCTTATATTATTTATTTTGCTAGAATTTTAGCTAAATTATTATCTTGGAGATTCATGGGAGATTTAGCAGTTTTTGGCGGGAGCTTTGATCCACCACATATAGCACATATAGAGATAGTAAGGAGTGCTATAAAGAACTTAGATATTTCAAAACTTTTGCTCATACCTACATATCTTAATCCTTTTAAGGAATCCTTTTTATTCTCACCACAGCAGAGGTTTGATTGGCTTGTTAGGATTTTTAGAGATGAATCTTTAGTTGAGGTTTTGGATTATGAAATATGCAACAATAAGCCAACGCCAACAATAGACACAATTAGCTTTATAGAGCAAAAATATAATCCACAAAAGATATATTTACTGCTTGGAGATGATAATTTAGAGACTTTAGAGAGATGGTATAGATATGAATCTCTAAAAGAAAAAGTCGAATTTGTTATAATTCCTAGAAATAAAAATGTCTTAAATTATAACAGATTACCTTTTGTGCGTATAAATATTAGTTCTACGCAAATTAAAGAAGCATTAAAGGAAAAAGATAGAGAGATTTTGAGGTATTTGCCAAAAGAGATTTTAAGTGATATAGAGAGGTTGTATGAATAGAGTAGAAATAGTAGAAAAAATAAAGAATTTATTAGATGAAAAAAAGGCAGAAAATGTAGAGGTTTTTGATTTAAAGGATACTGATTATTTTGTGGATTATGTCGTTTTATCCACGGCTTTAGTTGATAAACATGCACTTGCCTTGCTTGATTATTTAAAACAAGAGTTAAAGCCTATGGGTGAGAGTTTTTTTAATATTGATGATGAAAATGCAGATTGGATTGTTGCAGATTTAGGCGACATTATTGTTCATATATTTACAGAAAATCAAAGAAAAAAGTTTAATTTAGAGGAATTTTTAATTAAATTGCAAAATAAAGAGTTATATTAAAATACTTTCAATGATAACTCTTGTATTTTATATATTGTTTAAATTATTGTTTTTCTTTTAATATTTTTTTCTATTTTTTTGTCTGTTTTATATTGCCCTAAAGCATATATAGCCCATATAACAGCTGGCAACCAACCTATTAGCGTTATTTGTAAAAATAAGCAGATAATTCCAGCAATAGGACGCCCTATGGTAAAAAATCCAAGCCAAGGCAACAAAACACTAATAACAAGTCTCATGTGATTTTCCTTAATTATTAAAATATGTTTTATATTCTATAATCGAATATTATAATCGAATATTATAAATGTCAAGTAAGTTGTTTGGTAAAATCAAATTTCTTCTAATCTTATTAGATCTTCAAAGTTTTCTCTTTTTCGTATTAGCTTTATTTCTCCATTTTTTACTGCTATTTCAGCACATCTTCCTCTAGTGTTGTAATTGCTTGACATGCTAAAGCCATATGCACCCGCACTTAAGATTGCTAGTATATCCCCATGTTCTAACTTTGGCAATAGAACATTTTTTGCTAGATAGTCGCCACTTTCACACACAGGACCTACTACATCAGTCGCACTTGTTTCTTCTAAATCTTTTAGTGCTACTACTTTATGATAAGCATTGTATAAGCTTGGTCGTATTAGATCATTCATAGCACCATCTACAATGGTAAATCTTTTATTTGAGTTATTTTTTTCATATAAAACTTGTGTTAGAAACACTCCGCTATTGCCAACTATGTACCTACCAGGCTCGCATATTATTGTTACATCTAAACCCCTTATTGAATCTAGTATCGCTTGGGCATAGTCGTATGGATTAATAGTTTCTTCATCATTATATGTAATTCCTAGCCCACCACCTATATCAAAGAATTTTATGTCAATTTTTAATGCTATTAGACTATGCGTCAGAGAAGCTATTTTTCTAGCAGATTCTTCTATTGGTTGGAGTTTTGTTAGTTGGCTTCCTATATGAAAGTGTATGCCAATTGGTTCCAAACTTTGTGAGTTTTTGGAGTGTATATACATGGCTTTTGCATCTTCAATGCTAACACCGAATTTATTTTCTTGTAGTCCAGTTGATATATATGGGTGAGTTTGTGGATCTATGTTTGGATTTACTCTAATTGAGATTCTTGCAGTTTTGTTTAGTTGTTTTGCTATTAATTCTATTCTTAGTAGCTCTTCAAAACTCTCTACATTTATAAATAAGATTCCTAAGTTTATTGCCTCTTGTATCTCTAAATCTTGTTTGCCAACACCGCTATATATTATTTTATAGCTTGGAATTCCAGCTTTTAGTGCTCTTTTTATCTCTCCAAGCGATACACAATCAGCACCACTCTCTAAAGAATGTAAATGTTTTAAAATATTCAAATTTGAGTTTGCCTTTAATGCATAGCATATTAGATTTTTTCTACCACCAAATGCTTCTTTTAGTTCGTTGTATCGTTTTGTTATCCTGTCTAAGTCATATACAAAAAGTGGAGTTTTGAATTGCTTTATTGCTTCTTTTAAAATCTGTGGTTCTAAGTTTCCATTTAATCTTGGTAGATTTTTTGCATTTGTATTTTTCATTTATCCTCCTAATTTTGTATTTTTGCTAATTGATAATACTAGTCCTATCATCACGCAACTAGCAAGCATAGAGCTTCCGCCATAGCTAAGAAATGGCACAGCAATACCTTTTATTGGGATTAGCCCTGATATACCAAAGGCATTAATCAAAAAAGAAAATCCTAAAATAACTCCAACGCCAGAGCAAAAAAGGTAATGTATTGTATTTTGACATCTATTTGCTATTTTTAAGATTCTAAAAATTAATCCCAAAAATATCAAACTTATACAAAAAAGTCCAAAGAATCCTATCTCTTCTGTGATACCTGCTAAAATCACATCAGTATGCACTTCACTTAAGAATCCTAGTTTTATAAGTCCATTTCCAATCCCCTCACCAAAGAAACCACCATGTGATATCGCATTTAGAGAATGTTGTATTTGATATGGTTCTGGTAGATTTTCAACCCTTAGCGAATCTGCTATGCTTTGTGGGAAAAATGACAAAATAATGTCTTGAGCACCAGCCCACCATGCTTTAATCCTCATAATTCTATGTGTGCTTGTAATAATGACTACTATAAAAAGCATAAAAGATAGTGATAATAAATACAAAAACAGCTTAAAAGAAGACCCAGCAAACATCATCATAATAGCTAAAGTTGTCCCAAGAAGCACTATTTGTCCTAAGTCATTTTGTAAAATTGCTATTAAATATACTGCTATTAGAAATACAAACACATAAGGAAGGAATGTTAAGAACTCTTCTTTTATATCTTTTTGTTCTTCAAGTGAAAATTTACGCGAGAAACTCCAAGCTAGAAAAACCACGAATCCTATTTTAAAGAACTCAACAGGGGCAAGTGAGAAAAATGGCAATCTAATCCATCTTTTTGCCCCACCGGCACTTGTGGCTAGACTTTCTGGTAAAAAGTGCATAATAAACATCAAAAAGATTCCGCCAAAAAATAATATAAATCCAAATTTGAGCAAGAATCTTTGTGGATTACTTTTTGCAATTAGTAGCATTATAAAAATCCCTAAAAGACCAGAGATTAGTTGTCGTATCATAAAGTGAAACTCGCTATACCCATAATATAACACTGCAAAGCTAGATAGTGAATATGAAAAAATAATGCTAATTGTAATTAATGCAACGCTAAAGAAAAATAGCGGTTTATCTGCCATTATCAACCTTTTAATTTGTAGTGCCTTAAGGGCTTTAGGGCTGAATTTTATCAAATTTTTTGGCTATAATCACCAAAATTTTTAATTTGAAAAGGGAAAAGTATGCTAAAGATTGGTAATAAAGCTAGTGTGTTTGGTGGGACTATGATTATTGCTGGGACTGCTATTGGGGCTGGTATGTTGGCTCTACCTACAATATCAGCTGGTATGTGGCTTTGGTGGTCTTTAGGTCTTTTGTATGTAACTTGGATTTTGATGTTGTTTTCTTCTCAAGCAATTTTGGAGGTAAATTTAAAATATGAACCCGGTGCAAGTTTTCATACCATAGTTAAAGATAACTTAGGCAAATTTTGGAATTTGGTAAATGGTCTTAGCGTAGCATTTGTTCTTTATATTTTGCTTTATGCTTATGTTAGTGGCGGTGGGTCTATGGTGGTGCATACTACTTCTTCTATTTTTGGATATGAGCCTCCTAAGTTTATCTCTGGGCTTTTGTTTGTTTTATTATTGACTGCTTGTGTGTGGTGGAGCACATATGTGGTTGATAGAATCTCTGCTGTGCTTATAGGCGGTATGGTTTTGACGTTTGTCTTTGCTATGAGTGGAATGATAGGGGAGATTAGACTTCCTTTGCTTTTAGATTCTAGTAATGATAGTGGAGGGTATGGAATCTTTGTTTTTGTAGCATTATCTACATACCTTACTTCATTTTGTTTTCATGCTTCAGTGCCAAGTTTGGTGAAATATTTTGGCAAGGATTTAAAGTCTATAAATAAATGTCTCGTGTATGGGACATTTATCGCACTTGTATCATATATTGTATGGATTATTGCATGTGATGGGAATATATTAAGAGATGATTTTAAAGAAGTTATTGCAAATGGTGGAAATGTAAGCAACCTAATAAGTGTTGCTAGTAGTGGTTTGAATGGTGTTTTTTTAATAAGAATGCTTGAATCTTTTGCATTTTTGGCAGTAGCTACTTCATTTTTGGGTGCTGGACTTGGGCTTTTTGATTATATGGCTGATTTGTGTGGTTTTGATGATAGTAGGCTAGGGAGGACTAAGACTATGCTTGTTACATTTTTACCTCCTATTATAGCTGGTATGATATATCCTGATGGGTTTTTATTAGCAATTGGGTGGGCTGGACTTGCTGCTACTATATGGTCTGTTATCATTCCTGCTTTATTGCTTAAGGCATCTCGTGCTAGAGATTCTAAACAAGAGCGTGTTTTGCCGGGTGGGTCTTTTAGTATATACTTTTTATTATTTTTTGGTATTGTAGTTGGCATGTGTCATATATTGTTTGTATTTGAATTGTTGCCTATGTATAAGTAATGAAAGAATTATTATCTTTATTTAACTATATACAGAAATTTGTTGTTGATAATTTTCATTCTTGTGAAATATTATTTGAATGCATACTATTAAAACAAAATAATGAATTGTTTAATGAAATTTTAGATTCAAAAGATAAGGAGATTTTAGAATCTTTTTATCTGTATATAAATAGTTTAGGTATTAAATCTAGAAGGTTGCCAGAGGGGCTAAACTGGAAAAAAATACTAAAAAGTCTTGCAAAAAATGATATAAGCATCAAAGAAATTGAAAGTTTTGTTGAATCTTTGGTATTTAAGAAAACTATTTTAAAGCTACATAATTATGCTACTCCGCTTGAGATAAGCAAGATTGCAAATGGTATTTTAAATATTAAAAGAGATGATGTAATTTATAATCCAACTTGTGGCTTTGGAACTTGGCTCTTATCTTTAGGTGATAAAGAATGCAAAGTGTATGCAAATGACATAAATCCAACCTTGATTAATATTGCTAGAATGCTCTCATACTTTGTGGGGATAAAAGTTAATTTTAGCGTGTCTGATATATTTTTAGATTCAAGCAACAATAAAGAATATGACAAGATATTTTGTCATCCTCCTATTTTAAAATCATTAAATCTCCCCCATAATGATAAAAATCTAACTATTTTTGGTAAGCATATAAAAACAATGCCAGAGTTACCATTTTTGGCACATTGTTTGAAGCATTTAAAAACAAAGGCGGTTTTTATAGTTAGAGATGTAACATTAATAAATAAAAAATTTGCCACTTATCTAACTAAAAATCATCTCTTAGAATGCGTAATTAGCCTTCCTAAAAATATTTTTCCTGCAAATAATGCGGAGTTTTCTTTGATAGTATTATCAAAGGATAATAAAAAGGTGTTTTTTATAAATGCACAAAATTACTTTATAAAAGATGGTAAATACAACAAAATAATAAGAGAGCATGATATTTTGGATTTATATCTTTCTAAGCAAGATAAAGAAGATTCAATCTTAGTTGATTATAACTCTTTAGAGAGTGATTTATCTGTTAGCGCTTATTTAAAAAGAACAAATAATGTAGATTGTATCAAACTTAAAGAATGTCTAACTATGTGCTTTAGAGGGCAGAGATTTGAAGATAGAAATGGTAAGAATCTAATATCTTGTTATGAGCTTGGGGTTAATTCTTTTGCAGAGTATGGTTTTACAGAAGAGTTGCGTGAGCATACATTAAAAGATAGTGTAATTTTAAAATATGCACTAAGAGAGCATGATATATGCTTAAGTATGCGTGGAGTATCGCCAAAAATAACAATTATAGGTTCTAGCGATAAGCCAATAGTGGCTAATACTGGTATTTTGGTTTTGAGGGCTAAGAGTAGTGAGATTGCTATTTGTTTGTATTTGTATTTTTTATCTAGTGCAGGTTATAGTAAATTATGCGAACTTTATGCAAAAAATAATGGAAGAATCACAGATAAAATAATTTTAAATTTAGAGATACCAAAAGATGTCTTAAAGGGCGATTTAAATAAGTTTCAAATGATATGTGAAGAGTATAAGAAGATTAAAGTCCATAAGAATAATATATTAGAGATTCTAAGTTAAGAATCTCTAACCTAAAATAGCATTTGCAATTATCGAGCCTATCAATGCTACAATATATGCTGTAATGCATGTAAATAAGAATAAATATACTATATATTTAAATCCACCAGCTTCTCTGCCAAAGACAACCGTTGCTGCAAGGCATGGATTGTAGATCATTATAAACAATATATATCCTATTGCGATTTTAAGTGGGATTGTTTCTTTTATTGCCTGCATTAGCCCATCGCTTGTCTCATCAACTTCACCACCTAGAGAATAAAGCACCCCCATAGTAGATATAACAACTTCTTTTGCTGCTAATCCGCTAACTAAAGCCACACTCATTTTCCAATCAAAATCAAGTGGTCTAAATATAGGTTCAATAATTTTTCCTGCTTGACCAAGATAACTATTTTCTATTAATTGCTCTTGTAATTCGAATTCTAAGGATTCTTTATCTTCTTCATTTGCTAATTCTATCTTTGAAGCATATTGTGCTTGCAATTCTTCTTGTATCGGAAATGTGCTAGCAAACCAAATTAGAACTGAAGCTGCAAAAATAAATGTTCCTGCTTTTTTTAGATACATCTTTGCCTTTGAATACACAGAAAACCATACTAAATTCCAATTTGGGATTCTGTATTTTGGCATTTCCATGACAAATGGTTCATCATCTCCTTTGAAAGCTGTCATTCTTAGAATCTTTGCCATTATTAATCCTAAGATAGCACCAAGAATGTATATGCCAAATAGCCAGTTTCCTGCTACATCAGCAGGGAAAAATGCACCAACAAAAAGCACATATACAGGCAATCTAGCACCACAACTCATAAAGTTGATTATAAATAATGTAAGTAATCTATCTTTTTTATTTTTTAGTGTTCTAGTAGCCATAAACGCAGGCACAGAACAACCAAAACCAGAGACTAAAGGTATGAAGCTCTTGCCGTGTAATCCAAATCTATGAAAGAAGCCATCTAATAAAAATGCCACACGGGACATATAGCCAGTAGTTTCAAGCAATGATATACCAAAGAATAATATAACTATATTTGGTAAAAATAAAATAACTGCTCCAACACCAGCAACAACGCCATCTGCTAATAGTGAGGCTAATAATTCGCTTTGTATATTTTCTTTTATAAAATCACTAGTTACACTAATGCAAGATTCAATAAAGTCCATAGGTGCAGCACCTAGTGTAAATGTGAGCTGAAATAAAACCCACATAAAAAATAAAAATATAGGAATCCCTATGTATTTGTTGATTAGTATTTTGTCTATCTTTTTTGTATAGCTTTCTTGTTCTGTGTTTTTGTAAGTTGTTGTCTCAGTTATTATTCCACTTACAAAGGCATGTAAATCAACTATGAAAATATCTTCTATATTTTTTGTGTCATATGACTTATATAGATTCTGTGTGGATTCTTGCAAAATAGGTAACAGTTCTATCCATATCGGCTTTTCTTTTATTAGACTATAAGTATCTTCATCTTGCTTTAGTAGGAGTATTGATAGTTCCCTGTTTGTTAGGTTTAGCTCTTTTATTGAGCTATCATTTTTTTCGTTTAAAAACTCTGTGATTTTTATTATTTCTTTTTCTATGCTATCGCTATAGATTCTTTTGTTTTGGTATTTTTCTTGTGTATGTGTTTGTATTATTAGCTCTAACAAATTATCTAGATTTTCTTTTGTTTTTGCAGATATAGCTACTACATTTACTCCAAGCAATTCTTTCATTGAATCTATTTTTATGTTAATGCCTTCATTTTGTGCTTCATCTGACATGTTTAATGCTAGAATCATTTTCTTTTGTGTTTCTAAAACTTGTCCGCTTAGGAGTAGATTTCTTTCTAAGTTTGTTGAATCTGCTACATTTACTATTACATCATAATCGCCACTTAACACAAATTCTCTAGTGATTTTCTCCTCTGGTGAGTATCCATATAAAGAATAAGTTCCCGGAAGATCTATTATTTTTATTTCATAATCTTTATATGTTGTAAATGCTTCTGCTTTTTGTATTGTTACACCGGGGAAGTTACCAACTTTCATGCTTGATTTACAAAGTGCATTTATAAGTAGGCTTTTGCCTACATTTGGTTGTCCTATTAGTGCTACTTTTATTGTTTTATCCATTTACTTTCTCCACTTCTATTCTTTTTGCCTCTTCAGATCTTAATATAATGCAACCCTTATCAAGTTCCACTAGTATTGTTGAACCCTTAAGTGAAGATTCGATTTTCTTTATTTTTTTAGATTTTAAAAATCCAAAACTAAAGAATCTATCTTTTAGTTGTCTATCTACATTTAGTGCAGTGATTATCGCAGTATCACCATTTTGTAGCATATCAATTGTCATGCCCAAACCTCCATTTGAAAATTGATATATTGTATTCCTTTAAACTTAAAAGCAATATTAAAATTTATTCTCATTTTGATGTTTCATATCGAATCTCTTATTTTGGTATGATTTTAAAAAATATTCTCAAGGTAAAAACATGGAGCTACAAAATAGTATTAATTGCTTCAATGAAGCAAAACAAGTTATAGCAGGAGGTGTAAATTCACCTGTTAGAGCTTTTAAGAGCGTTAATTCTACGCCACCTTTTATAAGGGAAGGCAAGGGGACATATTTAATAGATGAAGATGGAAACAAATATATAGACTTTGTGCAAAGTTGGGGACCGCTTATTTTTGGGCATTGTGATAGTGATATAGAATCATGCGTGATTGAGAGTGCTAAGAGAGGGTTTTCCTTTGGTGCTCCAACTACTTTAGAGACAGATTTGGCAAAAGAAATAATTTCAGTTTATGATGGTGTTGACAAGATAAGATTCGTATCAAGTGGCACAGAGGCGACAATGAGTGCCATTAGACTTGCTAGGGCTTATACTTCTAGAGATGATATTATTAAGTTTGAGGGTTGTTATCATGGACATAGTGATTGTTTGCTTGTAAAGGGTGGAAGCGGAATGGCTACCTTTGGTGCTCCTAGCTCTCCTGGCGTTCCAAATGACATAACAAAGCATACTTTAGTTGCAAAATACAATGATATAGATAGTGTCAAATCATGTATAGAATTTAGTAAAAAAAATAGTAATGGTGTAGCATGTGTGATTATTGAGCCAATAGCTGGAAATATGGGGCTTGTGCCTTCTAAGATAGAGTTTTTAAAGTCTTTAGAATCTATTTGTAAGAGTGAGGGGATTTTGCTTATTTTAGATGAGGTTATGAGCGGATTTAGAGCCTCTTTTAGCGGTTCACAGAAGTTTTATGGTATTGTGCCTGACTTAGTAACTTTTGGAAAAGTAATTGGTGGAGGTATGCCTGTTGGTGCATTTGGGGGGAGTGATGATATATTTTCTCTTCTTTCACCAAATGGTGGTGTGTATCAAGCAGGGACACTAAGTGGGAATCCTCTTGCTATGTCTGCTGGACTTGTCATGATTAGGAAGCTAAAAGAATCCCCAAAAATATACGAACGCTTAGAAGCTTTAGCGATAAGATTAACAAATGGACTAAGTGATATTTGTAAGGCTCATAATATCTCATTGCAAACTTGTGTTAGAGGAAGCATGTTTGGATTTTTCTTTAATACACATGAAGTTACAGATTTTGATACCGCTTTAAAGAGTGATGTAGATATGTTTTCTAAATTCCATAATGGAATGCTAAATAAAGGCGTGTATTTTGCTCCTTCGCAATTTGAAGCTGGGTTTATTAATGCTTGTATGAATGAAGAAATTATTGATAGCGTTTTAGAGAGAGCTAGAGAAGTAGTATTGGAGATAAAATCTAATGGACAATAAAGACATAGAATCTAAAGAAACCCCAAAGTATAAAGACGCTATTTTGGCATATTCTCACGCAACTCTTGGTATTTCTATGGTGATTGCGGTGTTAATTGGTGTTGGTATTGGATATTTTCTTGAGAATCTATTTGGATATAGATGGCTATTTTGGCTTGGGGTTGTATGGGGTGTGTGTGCTGCTATTTTAAATGTTTATAAAGCATATAAACAACAACAAAAAGAATTAAGCGAATTAGCAAAAGATCCAAAATATAGCTATAAGCAAGATTTAAAAACAGGGGAATAGTTGCTTGGAGTTTATTGTTAATTTTATATTTGGTTTTTTTAGTTTTTGTTTTATTGTGCTTGTTGTGTTTTTTGTCCAAGCAAATAGTATTAAGAAAATACTTAATAATGCAAATAAAGAAGAGCTTGAATCTCTGCAGAATATCTATGTTGATAAATATGAAGATAAAGAAGAAGATGAGATTAATTTTAATAAAAAATGGAATGAAGATATAGGAAAGGTAAGTGTAGAGATTCCTAAAAAGTCTAAGTTTTTTAGTAGTATTAATTTATCGTCTATTAAAAATGGATTTAAGATATTTTTTATTCCGCTTAGAATCTTGGCATATATTTTATTTGTTGTTGGATTTTTTATCTTGCTTAGGAATGATTATTTAAATCTGGTTGGATTATTTAGTGGGGTGCTTGTGGCTAATGTTTTTGTAGTTTTTGTATTGGCTCTAAAGAATAGAGCCAATTAGATTATAGCCTTGATTCATATCGTCTTAGCATATATAAGCGTTTTAGCATTTTCTTTCTAGCACTTATTTTTTGCTTTTTTCGCTTTTCAGTCATAGGTTCAAAGAATCTTCTAGCTCTGCTTTCAGTAACAACCAAATTTCTATCTGTTTGCTTTTTGAATTTTCTATAAGCATCATCAAAAGATTCATTTTCTCTAGTCTTAATACCAGGCATAAAATCACCACCTTTTTTAAAAATTAAGCTTTGATTCTAGCGTAAAAACATGAAAATTTAATTAAAAGTAGAATTTGTTATAATTTTAAATTAAAAATAGTTTGGAAAAGGTTAAGATGATAGGGTATCTAATAGGCTTGGATACTAAACTTCACAAAGGGCTGATAGAACAAGCATACAATAAGCGAAAATTTGCTTTTAGTTTAGATGTTTGGCAAGGAGATTTTAGGGATATTGTGCCAAATTTAGAAGTAGAATTTGAGCTATCTGATAAAAAGGAGGTAACTCTAGTAAAGCCTAAAACAACTGAAGCAACAGACTATATAATAAGACAAACAAAGAGTATTAGAGATTGCATTTATGATTTTTTTGGTGGTGTTGAAAACTTGATGCAAACATACAAAAAAGACATAAATTCCGGTAAGAATCTTGATTTTTTAAGGATAAAGAGATTCTTGCTTACTGCTTATAATGATTTATTTGAGCTTGATAGCACTATTTCTAATACTGCACTTACTACATTAAAATCAGAGCTTGTAAAACTAGGTAGAGAATATGAATCTTTTGCTAAAAAATCATCTCACCCACCACAATATTCTTATGAAAAGATATTTTTAGCAAAACAAATAGAATATGTAAAAAATGAAGAAGCAATCTCATCTACTAAAAGTATTATCGCAAGTGGAAGTGTGCAACAAGCTTCAATGGCATCGACTTTAAAAAATATGGAAGAACAATTTGTAGCAAGGAGAGATAATGGTAGTGCAGGATATTTACATGCACAGATGAATCTTAAGCACTTCAGAAAGCGTTATGTTGATTTACTACATTACTTGCAACAACAAAAAGAAAAGCTAGAAAAAATTACACAAGCTGGAAAGGATTTTGAAGAAAAATATTTTGATGAGTTTCTTAGAAGCTATGTTCCACTAATTGCTGAACTTAAATCTGATTTTATAAAGCTATTAAATTCTAAGGCTTATGATTTGGATGCTTTATTGTGGCAGAGAGCCAAGAAGAGTTTGAGTGTTAGGAGATTCTTTATTGAAGCAGGAATTACAGGCACTTATAGCTCAAAGACATTTTTAAAATACTTCTTAAGAAGTCTTGATGAAAGTAAGATTCGACATGAAACAAAAGAACTTTTTGAATTATTGAAGTATTTAGAGACATTTTCTAAGAAAAATATATTGTTAATTCAACAAGACCAAGATGATAGTAAAAGATACATGGAGTATTTGGAGCATTTTGACAAGGACTTAAATGTAGTATCTTCAAATAATCCTAAAAGCAGTCTTTCTCTTTTGAAGTCTAATAATTTCAATATAATCGTAATGGAGTGGGAAGTAAATGGTATGAAGGCTACGAATTATGTTCAATTATATACCAAATTACAGAAGCTTGAAGGTAGAGAAGTTGCGTTTTTTTGCGTTATGGTGCCAAATAAACTATCTGATAAAGAAATGCAAGAGGCAAAAGAGTGTGGTGTGCAATACTTTATACCAAACAACAACATAGATCAGTTTATAGACATGATGAGAATGATTTTGTAAAATATGATAAAAGGTTAAAATTTTGCTACAATTATGGTTTATGTTGCGTTATAACTTTGTGTTTGGAGTGCTGTGAAATATGACTTTTAATAGGCTATTAGATGAGATTCATAATTATGAGGTTGGCAAACCAATAGAATTGGTTGTCAGAGAATTTGGAATTGAGCCTAGTAGCATAATAAAATTAGCTTCAAATGAAAATCCACTAGGTCCAAGCCAGTTAGCACTTAATGCAGTAAAGGAATCCATAAGTAATCTTAACCTATATCCTGATGACTCTGCATATGATTTAAAATTAGCCCTATCACAACACTATCAAATATCTGCAAATAATCTAATTTTAGGCTCTGGTAGCGATCAAATAATCGAGTTTTGTATGCATGTAAAATCATATCCTAACTCAAAAGCATTAATGGCTAAGACTACCTTTGCTATGTATGAGATATATGCTAAGACTTTTGGTGTTGAGACTATACGCACAAGTAGTGATTTTCATAACTTAGATGAGTTTTATAGTGAGTATCAAAGGCATAAGCCAAGCATGATATTCCTATGCACTCCAAATAATCCGCTAGGAGAATGCTTAAACAAAGAAGATGTATTTAGATTCTTAGATAGGATAGATAGCGATACTTTAGTTGTGATAGATGGTGCTTATCAAGAATATGCTTTATATTTTGATGACAAAAAAGGCATAAACCCTAAAGAGTTAATAGAAAAATATTCTAATGTAATATATTTAGGGACATTTTCTAAGGTTTATGCACTAGCTGGTTTAAGAATTGGATATGGAATTGCAAGAGATGAAATAATTAATGCTTTAAACAAAGTTAGGCCACCATTTAATATAAATAGTCTTGCATTAGTTGCAGCAAAGGAATCTTTACAAGATAAGATATATTTGGATAAGAGTTTGCAACTAGTAAAAGAACAAATGCCACTTTATTGTGAGTTTGCAAAAAGTCATAATATAAAATATTTGCCTTCTTTTGCTAATTTTATAACTTTTATACTAGATGATATGGCTGATAGCTCAAAAGTATGTAAGTATCTCTTAGAGCAGGGTATAATTATAAGAGATTTAAAATCATACAATTTAAATGCTATTAGAATAACAATAGGCACTAAGTCTCAAAATGAGAGATTCTTTGAAGTTTTTAGCAGATTTTTAGAGCAATTATAGGGATAGAATTTGGATTTAAAAGCATTATTTGAACAAATTAGAGCTTTATATAAGAGGCTAAATAAAAAGCAAAAAATAGTAATTTTAGCTACGATAGTTGCGATAGTTGGCTTTATTTCAGCACTTATTATTTGGAATTCAAGCAATAATAAAGCTGGTGTGTTATATCCCGGATATGCGGTGTTGTTTGAAGGTGTAATGCCAGAAGATGGAGCACTTATAATTCAGCAACTGCAACAAGATAAGATTCCATACAAGATACCAAAAGATAATACAATTTTAATTCCTCAAGAGTTTGTTTATGAGCAAAGAATGAAACTTGCTAGTAATGGAATACCAAAAAGTAGCAAGATAGGATTTGAAATCTTTGATACAAAGGATTTTGGTGCTACTGATTTTGACCAAAAAATAAAATATTTAAGAGCCATAGAAGGCGAGTTAGCTAGAACTATTGAGAGTTTATCACCGATTCAAAAAGCAACAGTGCATTTAGCGCAACCAGAAAAAACCGTGTTTGTAAGTCAGCAAACGCCACCTACTGCTTCAGTTGTATTGGTATTTAAACCTGCACAGACACTAACTCCAAAACAAATTTCTGGTATTAAAAACATCGTCTCATCTGCTGTTCCGAATTTAACTATTGAAAATGTAGAAGTGGTAAATGAAAGAGGTGAGCCTTTAAGTGAGCTTGACGAGCTTGGCGGAGCTAGAGAGTTAGCAGCAGCACAACTTAGATATAAGACAAATTTTGAAAGCTCTTTAGAAGAAAAGATAGTAAATATATTAGCACCTATTACAGGTGGTGTTGAGGGCGTTGTAGCAAAGGTAACAGCAGAATTTGACTTCGCACAAAAACAAAGCACACAAGAATATTATGACCCAAACAATGTAGTAAGAAGTGAGCAAAATTTAGAAGAAAAAAGAGAGGGCTTTAGACCAAAAGAAATAGGCGGTGTGCCCGGAGTTGTGAGCAATATAGGACCTGTTCAAGGTTTAGATGATGATAATACAAAAGAAAAATACGAAAAATCTCAAACAACAACAAATTATGAAATAAGTAAAACAATTTCGAATATAAAAGGAGAGTTTGCGACAATTAGGAGATTATCAGCTGCAGTTGTAGTTGATGGAAAATATCAAAAGCAACTAGATGAACAAGGTGTTGAAAAATTAGAATATACAGCACTAAGTGAAGGTGAAATGGAGCAAATCACGGCTCTAGTTAGACAAGCAATAGGCTACAATCAACAAAGAGGCGATGAAGTATCAGTTAGTAATTTTCAGCTAAATGGTCAACTATCTGGCTTTAAAGCTAGAACTCCTTTGGAGAGATTCTTAGATGCTACCCAAGCGTTACTAGCACCATTTATGCCACTTCTTAAGTATGCTATTGTTGGGCTTATATTATTCTTCTTCTATAAGAAAGTTATTGTTCCATTTAGTGAGAGAATGCTTGAGGCAAGGGCTGATGAGGAAGAAGAAATTGAATCTCTTCTAAAAATCGATGAAGATGAAGAAGAAAATAGCGATAGATTAAATGAAATGAGGCGAAGAATCGAGGATCAATTAGGCTTTGGTGCTGGTTCTAATGAAGATGAGATAAAATACAATGTATTGTTAGAAAAAATCAAGGAGTTAGCTACTGAAAAACCTGCAGAACTAGCTAATTTGTTCCAAACTTTAGTTCATGATGAGCTAGGACTTGATATTAATAAAGGAGGGAAGAACTAATGCCATCGATTTCTCTTAGTCCAAGACAACAGGCACAATATGATGAATTATCAATGTCTGAAAAGATAGCTATATTGCTAGTTCAGCTGGGTGATGAAATAACTGGTGAAATTTTTTCTCACCTAGATTTGGATTCAATTACTGAAATTTCAAAATATATAGCACAAAATTCTGGTGTAGATAAGATAATAGCAGCTGCTATTTTAGAGGAGTTTTATGCTATTTTTCAATCAAATCAATACATCTCAACTGGTGGTTTTGAGTATGCAAAAGAGTTGTTGTATAGGACACTTGGACCTGAAGCAGCTAAAAAGGTGCTTGATAAACTTGCAAAATCTATGCAAAGTTCTCAAAACTTTGCCTATCTATCTCGTGTGCGTCCGCAACAACTATCAGATTTCATTATTCATGAGCATCCTCAAACAATAGCCTTGATACTAGCACACATGGACCCTACAAATGCAGCTGAAACGCTAAATTTTTTCTCTGATGATTTAAGGGCTGAAATTGCGATTCGTATGGCAAACTTGGGAGATATTTCTCCAAATGTAGTAAAAAGAGTATCAACGGTGCTAGAAAATAAGCTTGAATCTCTTACTAGCTATAAAGTTGAAGTTGGTGGTACAAGAGCGGTTGCAGAAGTGTTTAATAGGCTTGGGCAAAAGGCGGCTAAGGCAACTATTGCTTATATCGAACAAATAGATGATCAACTTGCAGCTGCAATTAAAGAGATGATGTTTACATTTGAAGATATTGAAAAGCTTGATAATAACGCTATTAGAGAGATTCTAAAGATTGTAGATAAAAAAGATTTGTTATTAGCCTTAAAGGCTTCTCCAGAGGAGCTAAAGCAAAAATTTATGTCAAATATGTCTCAAAGGGCTAGTGAGCAATTTTTGGAGGAAATGCAATTTTTGGGTGCTGTAAAGGTTAAAGAAGTAGAAGCGGCACAAAGAAGAATTGTTGAGAGTGTGCAATCTCTCTCTGAACAGGGAGTGATTCAAATTGGCGAACAAGAGGATACCATTGAATAATATTAACGAACATGAAAATATAATCACTGAAGCCCACAAGTCAAGGCATGATATAAAAAAATATAGCTTTAGAAATATGGATATGACAAAAAAGCAAAAAGATGATGATAAACAACAGATGTCTATACAACAGGCAATGCCTATTGCAGAACCTCAAAGTGTAGAGGAAAATATACCTCAAGCACAAGAGATTCAAGAAAATACACAAGAAGTAGTTGATGTGCCATCTTTAAAGCTATTTGAAGCTGAAGTTGTAGATAAGATTTTACAAAAAAGTGATATCTTAGCAGAATCTTTACAAAAATTACAAGAGCAATTTAATAGGCAAGAGCAAGAAATAGGACAAAGAGTAAATGAGGCAAGAGAGGAAGCTAGGCTAAAGGCTTTTGAAGAAGGATATCAAAAGGCTAAAATGGAGTTAGAAGCACAGATAAATAGTCAAAAAGAGTTATACTCCCTAAGCATACAAAGAATAGATGAAAATATTGCAAATTCAAAAAATCACATAATGAATTTAGAGAAGGAACTAAGCTCAATAGCGCTAGATATAGCAAGAGAAGTAATAACCACTGAAGTAAGTGCAAATAGTGCAAAAATAGCTGCTTCTCTTGCTAGGACATTATTGGAAAATGTAGCACAAAATGCACAAGTTACACTAAAGGTATTTCCAGGAGATTTGGAGGATTTAAAGGAAGGCTTGAAAGATTTAAATAATATTGTTTTGGAATCAGATCAAGCAATAGCAAAGGGAGGTGTTGTTATTTTAAGTAATGAAGGCAATATTGATGGTGATTTGTATTTACGGTTTGAAACATTGAAAAAATCAATATTAGACAACAAGGGTTAGTTATGCCTTTATCACAACATTACATAGAGTTGTTAAAACAAAACAAATATAGTGATGATGATTATGTAGAGTTAGACAAGTTAGCAGATGAGATAAGAGGCAGAATATTAGAAGTTGTGTCTAAAAATGGTGGTCATTTAAGTTCGACTTTGGGTGCTGTTGAGATTATAATTGCTATGCATTGTGTCTTTGATAATCCAAATGATCCTTTTATTTTTGATGTTAGCCATCAAGCTTATGCTCATAAGCTTCTAACTGGACGATGGGATAGCTTCTCTACACTTAGAAAAATTGGTGGAATTAGTGGATTTACAAAGCCAGATGAAAGCGAGTGCGATTACTTCATAGCAGGACATAGTTCTACTTCTATTTCACTTGGAGTTGGTGTATCAAAGGCTATTTATTTAAATCATCAAAGAAGAATCCCAGTTGCATTAATAGGTGATGGAGCAATGAGTGCTGGGTTGGTATATGAAGCACTAAATGAGCTTGGAGAGAGGAAATATCCTTTTGTTATCATTTTAAATGATAATGAAATGAGTATAGCAAAGCCTATAGGCGCTATTAGCAAATATTTATCACAGGCGATTGCCAGCAAGTTTTCTCAGAATCTAAAAGGAAAGATTGCAAACATAATAAACAATATGCCAAATGCAACATATCTAGCAAAGAGATTTGAAGAATCTATAAAGCTAATTACTCCGGGTATGCTTTTTGAAGAGTTTGGTTTAGAATATATAGGTCCTATTTGCGGACATAATTTAAAAGACTTGATTTATTCTTTAAAATTAGCAAAAGAACTAAAAAAACCAGTCGTTGTCCATGTGCAAACCTTAAAAGGCAAGGGCTATTCATATGCTGAAGGGCATTTGGAGAATTGGCATGGAGTAGGAGCGTTTGATATAAAAACTGGTAAGTCTTCAAGCTCTAAAAACTCTATTAAAAGTCCTACAGAAGTATTTTCAGAGACACTTTTACAATTGGCAAAAGAAGATTCTAAGATAGTTGGAATGACAGCGGCAATGCCTAGTGGGACGGGCTTGGATTTATTAATAGATGAGTTGCCAGATAGATTTTGGGATGTGGCAATAGCGGAACAGCATGCAGTAACACAAGCAAGTGCATTGGCAAAAGAGGGATATAAGCCATTTGTGGCTATTTATTCGACATTTTTGCAAAGAGGGTTTGATCAGATAATACATGATGTTGGTATTATGAATACTTCTGTTAAATTTGCAATTGATAGAGCAGGTATTGTAGGAGAAGATGGGGAGACGCATCAAGGGGTATTTGATATAGCATATTTAAAGATGATACCGAATTTTACGATATTTGCACCTAGAGATAATGAGACATTAAAAGAGGCAATTTATTTTGCAAATAATTTTGATAAATCTCCATGTGCATTTCGTTATCCTAGAAAGTCTTTTAAACTTAAAGATGAGATTCCATCAAGCAAGTTTATATATGGTGAGTTAGAAATTTTGCAAGAAGGAGGTGAAGTTTTATTAATAGGTTATGGAAATGGCGTTGGAAGTGCGTATTTTTGTGCTAAAAAATTAGAAGAAAAGTTAAAGTGCGGTGTTGTTGATTTAAGATTCTTAAAGCCATTGCCTGAAGAATCTCTAAAAGCATTAGCGCTTAAATATAAAAGATGGTATGTCTTTAGCGAAAACAATGTAATTGGTGGGGTTGCAGAGAGTTTGTGTAGTTTTGTTAATTTTAATAATTTAGATGTAAAAATAGCGTCTTTTGAATATGAAGATAAGTTCATACCACATGGTAAAACAGAAGAAATCGAAATAAGCTTAAAGAGAGATATAGAGACAATAACAGAAAAAATACTAAATGAGGTTTTATGAAAAATATAATTTCAATATTATTGTTAGTTTGCAGTTTGCAAAATATTTCTTATGCTAATTTGAACGAACTAGAAGAATTTGAAGAAGAGTATATACAGGTTGTAAATGACCCATTGGAGAATTATAATCGTTTTATGAGTGATGTTAATTGGCAATTATATGATTATGTATTTTCTCCCATGCTAGATGTTTATAATACATTGGTTCCTTTGGGATTTAGAATGGGCGTGTATAATTTTTTTAATAATTTATTTTCTCCTTTAAATATCCTAACGAATCTTCTATCTTTTAGAATGGAAGAAACTTATAATGAGGTTGGTAGATTTGCTTTAAATAGCACGGTTGGAATCTTTGGTGTATTTGACATTGCTACTAGTAATGGTTTGTATGCTAATAAATCTGACTTTGGTGTATTGTTTGGTAGATATGGATTTGGTTCTGGCTTTTATTTGGTGTTGCCAATTTTAGGACCTAGCAATTTAAGAGATTCTATTGCTATGCCTTTAGATTCTTTAATCTATCCTATAAATTATTTAGACCCATTTTATTTATCTGTTGGCGTTAGGGCACTAAAGGAGATAAATTATTTTGTTGTAAATAAGCCTAGATTTGATGAATTTAGAAAAGATTCTAGTGATAGTTATTTGCTTATTAGAGATTCTTATGAACAATACAGAGATGAATTAATTAGGAGATAATATGAAAAAAGTATTTGTGATTTTGTGCTGTGCTTTGCTTTGTGTTAATTTATATGCACTTCCGTTTGATAGCATAGAAAGTGAGATGAAAGCTAGAATTGATAAAAGTATGAAAATAGTAAAAACAAACAAAGATAGCAAGATTATGGCCGATGAGATATTTGCATTATTTGATTTTATGTTTGATTATGAGCTTATGGCAAAGTTGTCTTTGTCTAAAGAGTATAATAACTTAGATAATCGACAAAAGGAGATGTTTGTATCTTATTATAAGAAAAGTTTGCAACAAAATTTCGCTTCTAAATTAGAGCTATATAAGGATAATACAATCGAGGTTGTAGGTGGTGAACAAATAAAGGAGAATCGCTATAATCTAACTGCTTCTATCGTTATTGATGGAGCACTAAGCTATATAATTTTTAAGTTTTATCCAAAGAATAATGATTGGCTGATTTATGATGTAGATATTATTGGTATTAGTGTTGTGCAGACTTATCGTTCGCAGTTTGCTGATATACTAAAAAGTAGCGGTATAGATGGTGTTTTTGATAGATTAAAAAGTGGTGAGCTATTTGCAGAAGAATAATTTTTTATCTTTAATATTTTCTGGTGTTATTAATCATTATAGACTGACACTTCTTTTGTGTTTGTCTATTTTTTTATTCTTTTTATTTTTTGCTTTTAGAATCTCTATTGATGCAAGTTCAGAAAGCTTAGTATATGATGATAATCAAAATTACAAAACCTATGAAAATATAGTTCAAAATTATCAAGGTAGTGATTTTTTGCTTCTTGCTTATACCCCTAAGAGCGGAGATGTGTTTAGCAAAGATTCAATTGCATTTATAGAGGAGCTCTTGCAAAAAATTTCCAAACTAGATGCGGTGCAATCAACGCTAAGCATAGCAAATGCACCACTTCTAAAGAGTATTAAAGATTTTTCTTTACAAGATAATATAAAGGCTAATGCAAATATTCTATCTCCACAAATAGACATAAATCTTGCTAAAGAAGAAATTTTAAATAATCCATTTTTTAAAGAAAATATAATTTCAGAAGATTCAAAAACTGCTGGAATTGTCGTTTTTTTGAAAAGTGGATTTGATTATAGCCACACAATAGATGAGATAAAGAAAATAAAAAATAGCTATAAAGATGAGATGTATATAGGTGGTGTGCCTTTAATAGTTGATGATATTGTTTATTATATTAAGTCTGATTTATTGGTTTATACTTTATTGCTTGGTTTGATTTTAGCAGTTGTTATGTGGTTATTTTTTAGGAATCTTAGCTTTGTTATTTTATCTATTGTTGTGTGTATTTTTACACTTGTTATAAGTAGTGGAATCTTTGCACTTTTAGGATATAAAATAACAATAGTCTCATCAAATTATATATCTATTTTATTTGTTGTTAATATATCTTTGATAATACATCTAATAGTCTCTTATTTAGAAAATATAAAAAAATACAAAAATGCAGATAAAAAACGACTAATTTTAATTACTGCATTGCAGAAAACCACTCCTAGTTTTTATGCTGTTGCCACTACTATGATAGGTTTTTTAGGGCTTATGTTTGCAAATATTATGCCAATAGTGCATTTAGGTGTAGTTATGGCAATTGGTGTTTTAGTTGCACTTATTTTTACTTTTGTTGTTTTTATGTCATTTATGATGCTTGTGAGGATTCCTAGAGAAGTTGAGTTTGTCTCACTTGGTCTTAGAATCTTAGAGTTTAGCTCAAATATTGCGATAAACAATAAGCTTAGAATCTATTTTGTTGCATTTTTATGTGTTGTATTTAGTGTTTATGGCATTAGGTATTTGAGTGTTGAAAATAGCTTTATTAATTATTTTAAAAGTGGTAGTGAGATCAAAGAGGGGCTACTTGTAATTGATGAAAACCTAGGAGGTACAATACCTCTTGAAGTTATAGTGAAATTTGCAACAAACGAAACAAAAGATAGCATTAATGATGAGTTTGAAAGTGAATTTGAAGAGTTGGCAAAAGAGGATAAGTATTTCTTTAGCGAAGAAAAACTAAGAATAGCAAAAAAGATTCACGAGTATTTTTTAGAGAATGAATATGCTGGGTCTATACTTAGTTTGCATAGTGTCTCACTGTTATTAGAGGAATTAGGCTTAAAGCCAGATGGATTTACCTTTTCGTTTCTTTATGATAATTTAGATGAATCTTTAAAATCGCAACTCTTCTATCCTTATGCAAATATACAACAAGATGAGTTGAGATTTGTAGTTAGAATCCTTGATTCTTCATCTAGCTTAAAGAGAGATGAGTTTATAAAACAAGTAAAGCTAGAACTAGCAAATATTTTAGAGAGTGAAAATGTAAGCTTTGAAGTAAATGGACTTATGGTTTTGTATAATGATTTATTACAGAGTTTAATTAGCTCACAAGTTGATACTTTATTATTTGTTATGCTTATTATTTTTGTGCTTTTTGTGCTTGTGTTTAGAAGTTTTAAACTTGCAATTATTGCATTTGTGGCAAATATGATTCCGCTATGTGTTGTATTTGGGATTTTGGGTATTAGCGGTATTAGTCTTGATATTATGACTGCTACTATTGCTGCTATATCTCTTGGAATGGGTGTAGATCATGCAATACACTATATTCATAGATACAAAGAAGAAATTAAGACAAACTCAAAAGAGACTGCAATAAGAAACTCACATAAATCAATAGGAAATGCCATGTATTACACTGCTGTTGTAATTATAATTGGATTTCTAACTATGACTAGTAGTAGTTTTGTGCCTACGATTTATTTTGGGATTATTACAAGTGCAGTTATGATTTTAATGCTTATTTCATCGCTTATTTTATTACCTAGAATGCTACTTATAAAGTAGTTATTTTCCAAGACAAAAATCGCTAAAAATGCTATCCAATACTTCACTATACTCGTATGGTTTTGTTATTTTAGCGATTTCTTTTATAGCTGTATTTATATGAAAGCTAAATAATTCTAACTCCCCAAACAAAAATGGTTCTTTGCTATTTTTGATTGCTTCTATGCAGTTATTTATTGCATGATATTGATATTCTGAACTAAGAATTAGAGATTCTATATTGTCGCTTTTATTTAGGTGGTTTTCTAAAGAATTCTTAAAATCAGATAATGGAGAATCTTCATTTGTGGCGTTTATATCTTTTAGAGATATTTTAAATGGAGAAAACTCTTTTATTATATCAATGTCAAACTTGCTTTGTAAATCATTTTTGTTTAGAATTACAAATGCTTCTTTATTTGCTTCCTTTAGTATATTTATTATTTCTGTATCATCTTTAGTTAGCTCTTTGCTTATATCAAATATTGCTATTAATATATCGCTTTCTTGTGCTTTTTTTAGAGATCTTTTTATGCCTTCTTGCTCTATTAGGTCTTTACTATCTCTTATTCCTGCAGTATCAATCAATAACAAGCTATGCCCTCTAAATATGAATTCAGCCTCTATACTATCTCTTGTTGTTCCTGCTATTTCACTTGTGATTGCTCTATCTTCGTTTAATAATGTGTTTAAAAGAGTGCTTTTTCCTACATTTGGTTTGCCTATTATGCATATTTTATGACCTTTTATTGTTGCTTGTTTATGCTTTGAGTAATCAATTAGGTTTTGTAGTTTTTGTTCGATATTTTCTAGCTTTGTAACCATGCTATTTATTAGGTCGTTTGGTAAATCTTCATCGCTATAATCTATAAAGACTTCACTATGTGCTAATAGTTCTATTAGATTCTGCCTTAAAGAATGGCAAAAATCACGCATTTCCCCGCTTAGATGTCGCATTAGCATATTATGACTTTGTTTATTTTTGCTTTCTATTAATTTAGCTATTGCTTGTGCTTGGCTTAGATCGATTCTGCCTCCTAGAAATGCTCTTTTTGTGAATTCTCCAGCATTTGCAATTCTTGCACCATGCTTTATACATTCACTTAATATACTTTTTGCAATAAAATAACCACCATGACACTGAATTTCTACTACATCTTCCATTGTATAGCTATTAGGTGCTCTAAAATATATAGCTATGCATTCATCTAGCAAACTTCCATCTGCAAAATATATCTTGATTAGCTTTGCTTCTTTGTGATTTATATTAATCTGCTTTTGTGCTAGTTTATCTAGTATGTCTCTAGAAGCTTTTCCGCTTAGTCTTATTATATTTATTGAGCTTTTACCATAAGTAGTAGCCGGAGCTACTATGGTGTCATTGGTTGTAGAAGTCATTTATAATTATGTATCTTTCGCCATTATTATTTAGTCTAAATGATATGTATTTGTTTGGAAATTCATCCCTTAGTTGCTTTAATGCAATATATGCCAAAACCCCATCTAATGGCTTAGTTTGGGCTTTACCATGTAGTTTGATTGTTTCTATTGTTGGTAGCAGATAGTTTGCTATCATTTCTTCTTGATTTTTTAGAAACTCAGCAATTTCAAGCCTTACCATTAAGTCGTATTTATGGTTTATCCAATTAAAAATCATATATGAAATAGCCTTATATCTATATCCTTCCTTGCCTATTAATAATGCAGAATCTTCACCATCTAGCTTTATATATAGGGTATTATCATCATATGGTTCAACTAATATATAACTAATACTATATGGCAAATATGATAGTAGTTCTTCTAGTTCTTGTTTTACTTGTTGAGATATTGTATTTAGGTCTTTTGTTGTTTGTATGCTTGTTTGTGGTTGTTCTTCTGTGTTTGAAGCTTGAATTTCAGTTTGTGGTGTTTTGGTTTGTGCACATATTATCGCACTTTTTTTGCCAAAGCCAAAAAATCCAGCACTTGGGTATTGAATAATTTCATACTCTAAATCAATTATAGAGCATGAAAACTCGTTAGAAGCTTTAATTAGTGCGTTTTCTAATGTATCTGCTTCTATTTTTTTCATTACTTACTCCTATTTTAGTGTTTGTGTTCAGCGATTTCTTTTTCTTTTTTGTTTGCTAACATTTTATTTATAACTAATTGTTGCAATATTGAGAATATGTTATTAACAAACCAATAAAGCACCAAACCAGATGGGAATGTAACAAAGAATATAGTAAATATAAGTGGTAAAAATTTAAAGATTTTCTCTTGCATAGGATCGCTAAATGCAGTTGGTGTTAGATGTTGTTGTAAGAACATTGTAGCACCCATTAAAATAGGCAAGATAAAATAAGGATCCATAACTGATAAGTCATTTATCCAAAATATCCACTCTGCACCTTTGAGCTCTATTGCATTGTATAAAACCCTATAAATAGCAAAAAATACTGGCATTTGTAATAATATAGGAAGACAACCTCCCATTGGGTTTGCACCATGCTTTTTATATAAGTCCATCATGTGCATTTGTAGCTTTTGAGGATCACCTTTATACTTCGCTTGAATCTCTTTTAACTTTGGTGCCAAGTCTTTTAGCTTTTGCATTGATACCATGCCTTTATATGTTAGAGGATATAGCACGATTCTTACTATTATTGTTAATAAAACAATAGCCCAACCCCAGTTTCCAACTAGATTATATAGAATCTCTAATAGCAAGAATAATGGTTTGGCAAAGAAGGTTATAATTCCATATTCCACAACATCAGTTAATACTGGATCTATACTTTGTAGTAATCTATAGTCTTTTGGCCCTATATAACCTTGTAGTTTTGTGCTTCCATTTATGCTTATAAAAGGCATAGGATTATCTTTGCTATTGTTTAAGATAACAGAATCCATACCATTTTTATCAAAAAGTAAAGTAGTGTAGTATCTATCAACAGCAGCTAGGATTGTTGATTTTGCAAAATTACTTTGTTCGCTTTGGTCTCCATCTTCGATTGTTGTGATTGTTCCATCGCTATTTTTAACTATTACTCCTTTAAAAACATAGGCGTCATTTTCTACACTAGGTCTCATACCAGTTGATATGAAGTATGGGTAATTCTCCGGGATATTAATTGTGATTTCATAATATCCATTTGGATAAAAGGTAATTATCTTTTCAACCACAATCTCACCTAGATTCTGTGTTAGAGTTATGATCTTAGAATCATTTGTTATATCTAATTTTGCACTACTTGTAGTGTATGGAATATTGAATGCTTTTTGATTTAATACTTGATTTGAGAATCTGATTTCAAGTGGCTTTGGGTCGTTTTGCAATGAAGTTGAGAACAATTCAAGTGGCTTTGAATCTAGTTTATATCTTTCTTCTTTTAGCGTTGCTTGTGAGATTCTACCTAGATTGTCGATTGTGTATGTGAAATTCTTTGAATCAATAGTAGCTATTATATCTGTGCTTGTTGTGCTTTGTGTTGCGTTATCTATGTTTTGTGTTTGTGTAGTTTCTTGTGTTGGTGCATTTGGCGCGTTAGCTTGAGTTGATATTTGTGTGCTTTTTGTTGCATTTGTATCAGTTGGTTGTGGTGCATAGAAGTAACTATATGGAACAAAAAACAATAATGCTAATGCCACTGCCAAAAGAATTCTTGTTTGTGAGTTTAAATTGTCTAATTTATCTAACATTTGATTGCCTTGTTGTAGTTTTTTATTATATACACCTGTTGTTTGTTTGCATAATTGGTGTTAGTTGGGATAAACCAATACAGAAAATATTTTGGATTTTGTATTTTTAATTTTAATTTTGATGTATTGATTGTTATTTTTGGATATGAAACTCCACCAGCAAAGAGCTGATTGCAAGATAGGATTCTTAAAATCGTCTTTATTGTTGCATTAAATGGATTATCAAACTTATATAACTCTTTTGCATATTGAGAACATGTCGGAAAGTATCTGCATTTGTTTGGTGCAATTAGCCTTGATATATATTTCTGATAGCAGTCAATAATGCTCATCTTGCAACCAACTTCAACTTAGATAATGCGTGCAAGTATTGCGATTGTAAGACATTGTATGAAGCCTTATCTATACCTTGTTTTGCAAGTAGTATCATATCCCCATTTATGGTATCTGATTCTGATTTCCGATACAGACTTCTTAGTCTTCGCTTTATAAGATTTCTGCACACCGCATTTCCAACTTTTTTGGATACACTAAAACCAACTCTCTTTGTCTCTGAATCTTTAAAAAACAGCACAAAGTAAGCCGTGTGCCATTTTTTATTACTATTATAGACTTTGTTAAAGTGTTGTTTTTCTGTGAGTGTTACCAAGTTTATAGCCCAATTATATTGCTAGTCTTTTTCTGCCTTTAGCTCTTCTAGCGTTTATTACTTTTCTACCATTTTTTGTTTGCATTCTTACTCTAAAGCCATGAGTTCTTTTTCTTGGAGTGTTATGTGGTTGATATGTTCTTTTCATTATAAAAATCCCTTAAAATAAAAATAAACTTTAATGATATAAAAATCTTACTTAAAGCAATATTTAGAAATTATAAATAGTCTAGGAAATGGAAGTAATATATCCCCATTTTGTTGTGGTTTTATTTTTTGGCTTAGTATTTTTAATAGCTCATCTAAGAAGTCTTTTTGTGAATCTTTTTCTAATTTGTTTGTGTATGAAGTAAGGCTTGAGCCTTCATACCATTGTAGAATTGAATCTATATCATCTAATCTATGAAAATAGGTGCTCTCCCACATTTCTACTTTACACTTCTTTGATAAAATATCGTAATATTTAGCATAGGGAAGGGAGAAAAAGATTCTATCTATCTTTGTGTTATATTTTTTTATAAGTGTTTTTGCACTTTTATGGAAGATAGACTTTGAATCTAGTGGTATTTGCATAGCAAAGATTCCATTTTTTTCTAGCATATTTGTGATATTTTTTAGAAGTTTTGTTTGATTTTTTATCCAGTGGATTGAGGCATTTGTAAATATTAAGTTGTATTTATTTGTTGTGTTTAAGTTTTTATCTATATCACATAATTCAAAGGTGCAGTTTTTTAGTTTTAGATTTTTTGCTTTATTTATCATATCTTGTGAGTTATCTAAAGCTAGTATTTTTGAATCTTTAAAAGTTTGTGCTAGTAGAGTTGTGCTATTTCCAGGACCGCAACCTAAATCTAGTATGCTGCTATAAGAATTACCATGTCTTTTAATTGCATTTATTAAATCAATGTTAGCTAGATTTCTGTATTCTTTAAATTTTAAATATTTATCTGCTTTCCATTCCATTTTTTATTTTTTATTGTTCTTCAAATTGTGCTGCAAGTGCAGTAGCAATTACTGCTATTAAATCACTCTCATCTTTTGTTTCTTGTGGTAGTAAACTTTGTAATTTTTCTTCTAAATAAGATGTATCAAAATGTCCTCTCCTAAAATCCTTATCATTACAAATATTAATCAAAAAAGGTATCGTGGTTTTGACGCCTCGAATCTTAAATTCATTTAATGCTCTATTTAGCTTTTGCACTGCTAAGTCATAGCTTGTGGCTCTAACTATTAGCTTTGCTATCATTGAATCATAAAATGGAGGTATTTTAAACCCTTTATAAATATAGCTATCCACTCTTACAAAAGGTCCTAATGCAGGATAATATGCTGTTATCACTCCAGGGTTTGGCAAAAAGTCATTATTGACATCTTCAGCATTAATTCTTGCTTCTATTGCATAGCCTTGAGCGTGTATATCACTTTGTGCTAGGTCTAAAATCTCTCCATTTGCAATTCTTATTTGTCTCCCTATTAAATCTAACCCAGTTATCTCTTCTGTTACTCCATGTTCTACTTGGATTCTTGTGTTCATCTCCATGAAGTAAAATTTATTATCATCATCTAGTAGGAATTCAACGGTTCCAGCATTTGTGTATTTTGCGGCTTTTGCAGCAGCTACTGCTACTACACCCATTTTTCGTCTTAGATCGCTACTCATTGTTGGGCTTGGTGCTATTTCTATTAGTTTTTGATGTCGTCTTTGTATTGAGCAGTCTCTCTCTAGCAAGTGTATCGTGTTTCCATAGTTATCAGCAAGTATTTGGAATTCTATATGTCTTGGATTTTGTATATATTTTTCCATAAATACATCATCATTTTTGAAAAATGTCAAAGCCTCTCTTTTGCATGCTTCAAAAGAAGATTCTAGCTCACTTTCGTTATATACAACTCTAATGCCTCTTCCTCCGCCACCGCTACTTGCTTTTAGGATTATTGGATAGCCTATTTTGTTTGCTATTTTTGCTCTTGAGTGTGAATCTAGATTGTTTAGAGGATCACTTCCGGGAACTATTGGAATCCCATTTTTTTGCATTAGCTCTCTTGCTTTATTTTTATCTCCCATATTTTCTATTACTTCATAATTTGGTCCTATCCATACAAGTTCTGCTTGGACAACTTTTCTTGCAAAAGTTGCATTCTCACTTAAAAACCCATATCCGGGATGTATGGCTTCACAATCAGTCTCTTTTGCTGCTTGGATTATTAAATCAGGATCTAAGTAGCCCTTTATTGGATCATCGCTTATAAGATATGTCTTAGTTGCCATTTTAAGATGCAGACTATCTCTATCAGCATTAGAATATATTGCTACAGATTCGATGTTTAAATCATTACACGCACGGATTATTCTAACGGCTATCTCGCCTCTATTTGCAATTAAGATTCTTCTAAACATACCAATACCTTTTTAAGCTTAAATTTATGTATTATACACAACTTTTTAATTATGTTTCGTTTTTTATGTTAGAATTGCCACTATTTTTATATTTAGGTTATTTAATGGATTTTATTAGTGCAATAATTTTAGGAATAGTTGAAGGTTTAACTGAATTTTTACCAATATCATCTACTGGACATTTGATACTTGCTTCAGAGTTGCTTGGGATAGAGCAAGATACATTTCACAAAACTTTTGAAGTTGTAATACAGCTTGGTGCTATTTTAGCGGTGTTGTTTGTATTTTTAAAAAAGCTTTTTACAGAGGGAATTTCGTTATGGATTAAGCTTATTTTAGGGTTTTTACCTGCGGGTGCTTTAGGATTTTTATTATACCCATATATTAAAAATTTATTTTCTCCAATTGTTGTCTCTATAATGCTTATTGTTGGTGGAGTGGCTTTTATAGTTATAGAATTGTTGTATAAAGATAAAAATCACACTGCAAAATCTACTTTAGATATTTCGTATAAAAATGCTTTTATTATTGGATTTTTTCAGGCATTAGCAATGATTCCCGGGACATCTCGCAGTGGATCAACTATTATAGGTGGGCTATTGCTTGGTTGTGATAGAAAGACGGCTGCTGAATTTTCCTTCCTACTAGCTCTTCCTACTATGATTGCAGCTAGTTTATATAGTATATATAAAAGTCATGAAGTATTAAATATGGATAACCTAACTATCTTGCTTGTTGGGTTTATTGCGGCTTTTTTTAGTGCTCTATTGGCGGTTAAAGTGTTTTTGAAATTTATATCTAGATTTAATTTTATTCCATTTGGTGTTTATAGAATAATTTTAGGAATTGTGTTTTTATTCTATATTTATTAAGCTTTTGGCAATTTTTTGTATTTTAGGCATAGAATCTTCTATGTTTTGGACTTCTATTTTAGCTTGATAATTGTCTTTTTTATAGACTTTGTCATAGTATTTTACAAGTAGTATTTCAGCTACTTTTTCTAGATCTTCTTTATTGTATGCTTCTTGTGCTTCTAGCCAGAATCTTTTCTCCATAAATGGCGAAATTTTTTGCATTGAAGTTTGAAAAAATTCTCTACTTATTACTCCATATTGTTTTACTATTCTTTGGATTCTATGTTCTAGTGGAGAGGTTATTAGAATCTTTGGCGAGTTTTGATAGCTTTGATATAGTTTTGATGGAATGATTATTTCTCCTAGTTTTTTGCTCTCTCCTTCTATTAGAACAAATGGGGCTTGTTCTAGTTTTATCATTTTGTCATATAGCATATTTTGGAATTGTTTAATGCTTGGCTGAAACCCACATATGCCACCAAAGCTAGAACCTAAATGCTGTGCTAGGTTTTCTAAATCTATTGAATCTTTGTAGTTTTGTATTATCTCACTTTTGCCACTGCCTGTTTTGCCAACTAGGGTTATAAACTTATGTTTTGGAGTTTTGTCCAAATAATTTGTAACTTCTTTTCTGTATGTTTTGTAACCACCTTCTAGTCTAGTTACTTGATATCCTATGTCTTTTAATACAACAAAAAATGATTTGCTCCTCATTCCTCCTCTTGCACAATATATTAAAAATGGCTTTGCAGGGGTTATTATATTTTCTAATTGCATTAAATGTTTGCTGATATTTTTGCACACCAAACTAGCACCTCTTACTTTTGCAGAAAATGAATCTTTTTTGTAAAGTGTGCCTATTTTTTCGTATTCTTCATCATCTAGCACAGGATAATTAATGGCATTTGGTATATGAGAGTGAGCATATTCTCTTTGAGAGCGGACATCTATTATAACTTGAAATTTATCTATCATCGTGCCTACTAAAGCATAGAATCTCTGGGCGATATTCAAAATGCATGGTATCATAATGCCACCATTTTCCACCCCATATAAATCCTTCATTTTCAAAGATTTCTACTATTTGTGCTGGTATTTGTTCTATTTTTTTATTATTGTTTGTTTGTATATCCCATAGCCAATAGCGAGAATATTTTACATTTATATCAATTGCAATCCCAAAGCTATGAGGACTTAGGTTGTTTGAATCTGCAATATTTCTCCATTTATAAGTTCCACCTATGTTTGTTAGATATTTTTTATTTTCTTCTTTTAGAGTTTTTAAATTGTGTATCACTCTCTTTAGTGCTTCACTTGCATTGTTTTTGGTATTAAAAAGCACATAAGATTCATCTATCCATTTTATTTTTTCTAAATTATTTTCAACGCTTTGCTTTGAAGTGCCATATATTTTTTTAAAAAACTTTATATCCCTAATTCTTGAGCTATCTAGTTCTGGTTTTTGTGACATTTGTGTTGGATATTTTGTATCAAATGAATAAGACATAAATGGATTGTTTAATTTTTCTTCATAGATTTTTTGTGAGTTGTCTTTCCATTGTAAAGTAGTTGAATCTCTAAATGTAATAGTTAAATCATCTATGTGTAAAATATCATCATAGCTTTCTTTTAGGCAGTTTTGGGCTATTTGTGCATTTGCTACATGGCATAAAAGCAAGACAAAAAAGATTCTATAAAACAAACTTTATTTCCTCATGTTTTTGGAGTTTTTTAAAAATATCATTTCTATGTTCTTCATTTTGCACTACTACTTCTATATTTATGCTGTGATATTTTCCGTTTTTGCTTTGCATTTGTGGAGTGTGGTTAAAGTTCGTGTCTATTATATCAAATGCAATTTCTACAAGCCTTTCTTTGCTCTCTCCTATGATTCTGTAATTCCAAGTGCATGGATATTGTATTTGTGGTTTTTCCATATTATTGTCCTAATATTTGAAATACTTCATTTGCCCATTGCGGAATCTTTGTTGGTTTGCTAGTTTTAGAATCTATACATGCAAGCAAGATTTGGGCTTCAAAAATTTTTGTATTTTCTAAGTATATCGTTTGTTTTAGCTCAACTGATACATTTTTGATTTTTAATAATTGCGTCTTTACTTCTAGTAAATCACCTAATTTGGCGGTAGCTAAAAAATCTATATTCATGTTTTTTACTACAAATCCTATTCCATTTTGAAAAGGGCTAGAATTTATTTTAAAAAACATCTCGCTTCTTGCTCTCTCGCAGTATTTTAAATAGTTGCTATGATATACGATTCCGCCACAATCTGTATCTTCATAATATACTCTAACTTTCATCGATGATACCCTTTAGTTTTAAGCAAGTGCAGATTCTAGCTTATAAAAACTTTTATTTTCTTAAGCATATTGTTTGACAAAATACTTAGTTATATTAAAATTTCACCGACAAGAGGCATATAAATTATGTCTTCCTTGTCGGCTCTTTGACTTTTTAGTCTTACAACAAAAGCATTAATATAATTTTTTGGAGGACAAATGAATATTTCTTTTATTATTCGTTTATCAAAAATTATGGTGCTACTAAGCGTTGCTGCTTTAGCGTTGGTTGTGGTGTTTGGTAATATTACTGATTATGATTCAAATTATCAGTTTGTAAAGCACATGATGAGCATGGATACAAAGCCTGATTACTTGGGTAAAGCAATAGAATATCGTGCAGTTACTGATACTTTTATGCATCATTTTATGTATATATGTAATTATTACTGAAACTATAATAGCTACTACCGCACTTATTGGGGCTTATTATATGCTAAAGGCTATTAGGCTTGATGCAGATAGTTTTCACAAAGCCAAAGTATATGGGATTATTTCTCTAACTCTATGCTGCCTTTTGTGGTTTTTTGGATTCCAAGTTGTAGCTGGAGAATGGTTTGCAATGTGGATGAGCAAAACATGGAATGGTCTTCCTGATGCATTTAGGCTTGTTACTTACATGTCTGTTGCATTAGTTTATTTATCATTAAAAAATGATGATTAATTATTAGGAATCCTAAGTTGGGATTCCTAATGAAGTCTGCTTTCTTATATTAATAATTAACCTCTTATAAGTTATAATGAAACTAAAGATCATATATGCAAGGTTATGTAATGTCTAGTTTTGATACTAAATATATTTTTGTAACTGGTGGTGTTTTAAGTTCTTTGGGTAAGGGTATTACATCTGCTTCTATAGCTACTTTATTAAAACAATCTGGATTTTGTATTGGAATCTTAAAAATAGACCCATATATAAATGTAGATCCGGGCACCATGAGCCCACTAGAGCATGGAGAGGTTTTTGTTACCACAGATGGTGCAGAGACGGATTTGGATATAGGGCATTATGAGAGATTCTTAAATACAAGTTTTACTTCCAAAAATAACTTTACAACAGGGCAAGTATATCTATCTGTAATAGAGCGAGAGAGAAGTGGTGGATATTTGGGTAAGACAATACAAGTTGTGCCTCATATTGTAGATGAGATTAAAAATAGAATAAAACTAGCAGGTGAGGGAAGGGAGATACTAGTCGTAGAGCTTGGTGGCACTGTAGGAGATATAGAAGGGTTGCCATTTCTAGAAGCTATGAGGCAAATGAAGCAAGAATATGGAATGGATAGGGTTATTAGTCTGCATGTTACTCTAATACCATTAATTAAAGCTGCAGGTGAGCTTAAGACAAAACCAACTCAACATAGTGTGCAAGAATTAAGAAGGATTGGTATTAGTCCTCAAATAATAATTGCAAGAAGTGAAAAGGAAATACCGCTTGATTTAAAAAATAAGCTATCTATGAGTTGCGATGTTGATTCTGATTGTGTAATTAGTGCTCATGATGCACAAAGCATCTATCAAATGCCACTAAATTTCTATAAAGAAGGGGTATTAAGCCCTATTGCTAGATTTTTAAAATTACCAGAATTTAATCCAGATATGAAAGAATGGGATATTTTAGTAAAGCAGATTCTAGCACCTCAAAATGAAGTAACAATAGCATTTGTTGGAAAATATTTGCGTTCTAAGGAGTCTTATAAATCTTTAATTGAAGCTTTAATTCATGCTGGAGCAAATTTAGATACAAAAGTAAATATAGAGTGGATAGATAGCGAAGAAATAGAAAACAATGAAGAATCTTTAGAGAAGCTAAGATATGTTGGTGGAATCTTGGTTCCGGGTGGATTTGGTGTGCGTGGAGTAAATGGAAAAATGCAAGCGATACAATTTGCACGAGAGAACAATATTCCATTTTTGGGAATATGTCTTGGTATGCAATTGGCGATTATAGAGTTTTGTAGAAATAAGCTAGGCATCCTGCAAGCTGATTCAATTGAATTTAATAAAGAAACAAAAGAACCGGCAATATATTTAATAGAAAACTTTATTGATACTAATGGTGAAGAACAAATAAGAACTCATAAATCTCCTATGGGTGGCACTATGAGGCTTGGAGAATATGAGTGTTATACAAAAAAAGATAGTAAATTACAAAAAGCATATAATGGACAGAGTAAAATCTATGAAAGACATAGACATAGATATGAGGCCAATCCAAAATATAGAGAAATATTGGAAAAAGCAGGAATGATAGTAAGCGGCGAATCTCATGGGCTAATAGAGGCAGTAGAGCTTGTAGATCACCCTTGGTTTGTCGCAGTGCAATTCCACCCAGAATTTACTTCAAGACTACAAGCACCAAATTTAGTGATTTTAGAATTTATAAGACAGGCTATTAATGCAAAATCACATTCTTCTAAATAAGGATTCTATTAGAGCCTTATTAGATGCTAGAATCTCTAATGACATACAAACTCTAAAGGATCTCCCACCACCAGAATCTCTATGTAATCTAACAACAATCGCCAAAGAAATACATAAATCTATAAAAAATAATAAAAAAATAACACTAATAGGAGATTATGATGTTGATGGTGTAGTCTCAAGTGTTATTGTAAAGGAGTTTTTTGATTTAATTTCTTATCCATTAGATGTTGTAATTCCAAATAGATTCAAAGATGGTTATGGCATTTCAAAAAAGCTATTAGAAAGAATAAGTGCAGATGTAATAATAACCGTTGATAATGGCATAAATGCAGTTGAAGCTGCTAAAATATGTGAACAAAAAAATATAAAACTGATAATAACAGATCATCATAATCCACCAGAGATTCTGCCAAGTGCATTAATATGCAATCCAAAGTTATCTCCAAACTTTCCTCAAGCCGATATATGTGGTGCATGTGTGGCGTGGTATATGTGTGCAGCATTGAAAAAAGAGATGAATTTAGGTGTCAATATGACCATTTTTTTGGATTTTTTGGCTTTGGCTATTGTTAGTGATGTTATGCCATTAAGTGGAATTAATAGGGTGTTATTAAAAAAAGGTATAGAGTGTATAAAAAATAGCAATAAAACTGCCTTTAAGATTCTAAAAGAAAAATACAAAAGCCACGTTGATTGTGAGCTTATATCATTTTCCTTTGCTCCTTTGTTAAATTGTGCTGGTAGAATGGATAGTGCTATGCTATCTTATGAGTTTTTATGCGAGAGGGACTATGCTATCGGTAGAAAAAAGTTTGAGCATTTATTATTGCTAAATGAAGAGAGAAAAAAGATTCAAAACCAAACATATTTACATGCTAAAGATATGTGTGAGAATAGTGGGGTTATTGTGGTGTATGATGAATCTTGGCATGAAGGAATCTTGGGTATTGTCTCTGCTAGATTGTCTGAAGAATACAAAAAAACAAGCATAGTTTTAAGCACAAGTGATGAAGGAGGTGTAATAAAGGGTAGCATGAGGGGTGAATCGTGCATGGAGATTTTGGATTCTTGTAGTGATTTATTGCTTAAATATGGTGGTCATAATAATGCTGCAGGGCTTAGTTTAAAGCTAGAAAATTTAGAACAATTAAAAGATAGATTAAGATTTGTTGAATCTTTTTATGCTAGAGATGATTTGGTGCTTGGCGAAGTGTTATTTAAAGATTTAGATGATGAGTTTTTTAATATGATTTTATGCTATGAGCCTTATGGTGAGGGGAATTTTAAGCCACATTTTAAAACTAAAGCGAAGATTACAAACATAAAACATATAGGCAATAATGGGGGACATAGTGCGTTTGTGCTAAGAGATGATAATTTATATTTGAATGCTATAAAGTTTGGTGAGGAGATACCAAAGATATTAGAAAATAGTGAAATTGAAATAGTGTTTTGTCATGCTTTTAATTACTATGGAGAGCTTATAGTTAGGGTTATATCATATAAGGAGAAAGAATGAAGAGAATACTTTTTGTATGTCTTGGAAATATATGTAGATCGCCATTGGCGGAGGGTATTGCTAGAGAGTTGGCAGATAAGAGAGGACTTAGTGTTGTAGTTGATTCTGCTGGGACTGCTAGTTATCATGTAGGCTCAAAGCCAGATGATAGATCAATTTTAGTAGCAAAAAATTACGGGATAGATATAAGTATGCTAAGGTCAAGGCAGGTTAGCGTATATGGAGATAGCGAGTTTGATTTAATAGTTGCTATGGATAGAAGTAATTTTAATGATTTAAAGAGAATGGGATTTTCTAATGTCGTGCTAATGGGTGATTATGGGCTTGGTGGTGAGGATATACCAGATCCTTATTATTATAGGGACATTAGCGGATTTGAGAAGGTATATAGTATGCTAGAGAGGGCAATAAATACTATGTATGATGAATTAGAAGGATAATTAGTGGAGGTATTAAGCAAGGGATTTTTTACTGCATTTGCACTCTTTGCAGCAATTGGAGCTCAAAATACATTTGTGCTAAAGCAAGGAATAATGAAAAATCATATTTTACTTGTGTGTGTGATTTGTATTTTATGCGATGTATTTTTTGTAAGCTTAGGTGTCTTTGGGGTGGCAAAGTTAATTGCACATAGCAAAATAATTTCATCACTTCTTGGTGTGCTGGGGTTTATTTTTGTTTTAGCTTATGGGTTATTGTCATTAAGGTCAGCTATAAGGGCAAATGAATATTTAAAGCTAACTTCTTTGGATAGAAAAGATTCTATTAAAAACATAGTTCTCCAAACTCTAGCAGTTACTTTGCTTAATCCTAGTGTGTATTTAGATACTATCGTTATTTTAGGTGCTATGTCCCTTTCTTTGGATATTGGCGAGAAATTTATTTTTTCATTTGGTGTGATTTTGGCTTCTTGTATTTGGTTTGTTAGTATTTCTTTTGCTGCAAAGAAGGCTAGTGTGTTATTTAAAAGCACGAAAACTTGGGCTATGTTGCATGTATTTACCGCACTTGTTATGTTTTATATAGCTTATGGATTGTATGGATATGTTATAGAGTTTATTAACTATTTTTAACAATCCATGAATCTGGCATATTAAAATAATTATCATCATAATAGTAAATATTGTTATATCCTAGCTCTACTAGTTTATCACCAAATTCAGCTGCAGTAGCACCACTATGGCAATAAAGAAGCAGTTTTTTATCTTTATTTTCTTCTGCTATGAAGCTTATTCTTTTGAGATCGCTTATGTTTATTGAATCTTTTACATGGCTTATTAGATAGTATCCTCTAGCTCTTATGTCGATTTTTATATATTCATCGATATTTTCATTGTTTGTTATTTTGTTTGCTTTGCTTTTGTTTTTCATATACATTTTAATTCTCATCTAAAAGTTGATACAATTTTATTTATGAAAATGGTTTATTATATCACAAAACAAGATTCATCCCCCTATGATAGCTTAGCAACTCCACTAAGATTACTTGATATACAAGTTATTATTGATACAAGACTAGAAGATAAGTTGTTGTATTGTGATAGTTTGATTTTTACTTCGAAAAATTCTGTTTTATCTTTAGAAGCTCAAATAAATCATACAAAATGGGCAAAGATTCCGACATATTGTTTGGGAAATGCGTCTAAAAGAGAGTTAGAGAGGTTACAAATAAAGCCTTATTATGTATCTAAAAGCCCTTATGGAGATGAGTTTGCATTTGAATTGGTTGGTATTTTAAAAAATAAAAATCCACTTTTTATAAGGGCTAAAAAGGTGGCATCAAATTTATATGAAACACTAAGAGATAATGGCATAAATATAGTTGAATCTGTATTGTATGAAACTTCTTTTGTTATTTTAGAAGATAAAGTTAAACTAGATAAAAATAGTGTCATATTTTTTAGCTCACCTTCTGGTGTAGAGGCATTTTTGTTTAATTATAATTGGCATAGTAGCTATATTGCTCTATGTATTGGCAAGACTACTTATGAATTTGCACAAAGTAGATTGCATAACGCAAATATAATAATCTCACCTAGTATAAGCATAGAAGAATCCTTAAAATACGCAAAAAATGATTTATGTTAGAATCGCAGGCTTTGTATAATTTTGGGGGATTTTTGTATGGTTAGCAATGCAAAATTAAATTTAAAATCAGATTCAGTAATTCGACTATTTTTTTCTTATTTTTTGCCTTCTTTGGTTGCTATGCTTGCATTATCAACATATTCTACAATAGATGGAATCTTTGTAGGTAAAAAGCTCGGAGAAAATGCACTAGCGGCAATTGGACTTGCTTGGCCTATTTTTCCAGTGCTTATTGCATTTGAGTTATTGTTTGGAATTGGTGCTGCTGCTATGAGCTCTTATTTTTTGGGTAAAGGCAAAGCTTTTAGGGCGAGGATCATATTTAGTTCCGTTTTTTATTTTGCAGCTATTAGTAGTGTTGTTGGTGGAATCTTACTCTTTTATTATTCAGATTCAATTTCTCTTTATCTAGGTGCTAGTGAGACGCTATTACCTCTTGTTAAGGAATACACAGAGATTATTTATTTGGGTGCTTTTATTATAGTTTTGCACCCAATTCTTGATACATTTGCTATAAATGATAGACAGCCTATCTTGGCTATGGTTGCTATGCTCGTTGGTGCAGTAATGAATGTGGTTTTAAATTATCTATTTATATTTGTGTTTGACTGGGGACTTAGTGGGAGTGCATTGGCTACTGTTATGGGGCATGGAATAGGTATGCTTATATTATTGCAGCATTTTTTAAGAAAAAGGGGTGATTTATATTTAATTAGAGCTTTTGATATTTATGCGATTTTGATGGCTACTAAAAATGGGATTCCACAAAGTAGTGCTGAAATTAGTGTAAGTATTATGATGCTACTTTTTAATCATATTATAGGTGGTATTTCTGGGGATAGGGGATTATCTATTTATAGTGTGCTTATGTATGTTGGAATTATTCCATTTACTATTTTGCTATCAGTTGCTCAAGGGATTCAGCCAATTGCTAGTTATAATTATGGTGCAAAATTGATAGATAGGGTTAGAAGTGTATTTACATTTGGCATTATATTTGGCTTTTTTGTTGGTGTTTTTATGTATGGATTATCTTATTATTTTAGTCCTTACATTATTCCTTTGTTTTTACAAGAGAATATAAATGCTAGGGATTCTAGCTTATTTTATGATATACGAGATTCTATGATGATTTATTTCATGTCGTATATTTTATTGGGTATCAATATGGTGAGTGCCATTTTCTTTCAATCTATCCAGCGAACTCTTGGGTCTTTAATTATTACGCTATCTTATACTTTGATTTTTGCACTCATTTTTGCACTTATATTGCCTAAAATATTTGGCTTTGTTGGTGTTATGTATTCTTATCCGCTTGGTAATTTATGTGCTTGTTTTGTTGTTGTCTTAGTTATATTGTATGAATGCAAAAAAGGGGTATTGAGGAATGAAGTTTAGAAGTAGAAATTATTTATTTTTTTAATAATATATTAAAGTTATTAGGAGTAGTATTATCAAATCCTTAAATTAAAGGTGTAATTAAAGTTTTAGGAGTCGTTATGGGGACGAGAAAAGAACATGATTTCATTGGTGAGTTAGAGATTTCTGATGATGTTTATTATGGTGTTCAAACCTTTAGAGCATTAGAAAATTTCCATATGAGCGGTAGGAGATTAAAGCATTATCCATTTTTTATAAAGGCTTTTGCACAAGTTAAAAAAGCAGCAGCTTTAGCGAACAAGGAAGTTGGAGTGTTAGATGCAGATAAGGCTGATGCGTTAGCAAAAGCTTGTGATAGATTAATTGCTGGTGAATTTATTGATCAGTTTGTTGTGGATATGATTCAAGGTGGTGCTGGAACTTCAACTAATATGAATGTTAATGAAGTTTTAACAAACATAGCGTTAGAAAGCATGGGTCATAAAAAGGGAGAATATCAATATTTGCACCCAAATGATCATACAAACTTAGGGCAATCTACAAATGATACATATCCTAGCTCGATTAAAGTGGCAACTCATGCAAAATTGGGTGATTTACTAAAAGCTATGGAAGAATTAAAAGATGAGCTTTTAATTAAGGCAAAAGAATACAAAGATATCATTAAAATGGGTAGAACAGAGCTTGAAGATGCAGTTCCTACAACTTTGGGAAATACATTTAATGCATTTGCAAGTTATATTAAGAGTGATATTGAAAAGATTAAGTATGCAAGAAGCGTTATGGAAACACTAAATCTAGGTGCTACCGCCATTGGGACAGGGATTAACTGCCACCCAAATTATAAAGTAATTGTAGAAAAAAGAATGAAAGAAATTACAGGTGTAGATTTTAAACCCGCAGAAGATCTAATAGCAGCTACTCAAGATACAGCAGATTTTGTAGCAGTAAGTGGTGCATTAAAGACTGCTGCAGTTAGACTATCAAAAATTGCAAATGACTTAAGGCTTATGAATTCAGGTCCTAGATGTGGTTTAGGTGAGATAAATCTTCCTAAAATGCAACCTGGAAGTTCTATTATGCCAGGAAAAGTAAATCCAGTGATTTGTGAAGCAGTAGGCGAGGCTTGCTATGAAGTAATTGGAAATGATGTAACTATTATGCTTTGCTCTGAAAGAGGAGAGTTTGAATTAAATGCGTTTGAACCGGGAATTGCCTATGCGCTCTTTAATTCTATTATAGTGTTAGAAAATGCCATGAAAACTCTAGCGCAAAAGGCTATCAAGCATTTAACAGCTAATGCAGAAGCTTGCAAACAATCAGTATTAAATTCTATTGGTATTGTTACTGCATTTAATCCTGTTTTAGGTTATGAAAAATCTGCAAGCATTGCAAAAGAAGCATTAGAAACTGGCAAGTCAGTAGGTGAGATATGTCTTGCTAGAGGATATTTGCCAAAAGAAGAAATCGATAAGATTTTAGATCCTAAAAACATGCTAAATCCTCAAATGACAGAAAAAAGAAAAGATTAAGTCTTTAAGTTGAGGGGGATTTTATGGATATAATGATTATTTTACAACTGATCGTATTTTTGGGTTCCATTTTTATTGGTATTCGACTTGGCGGTATAGCTATAGGATATGCAGGTGGTTTGGGTGTTGTTGTTCTTGGACTTTTATTAGGAATGAAGCCTGGGAATATACCATGGGATGTTATTTTAATTATTGCTGCTGCTATTGCTGCAATTTCGGCTATGCAACAAGCAGGTGGGCTAGACTATATGGTTAGGGTTACAGAAAAACTACTTCGTACACACCCAAAATATATCAATTATCTTTCCCCAGCTTGTGGTTGGTTGCTTACTATTTTAGCTGGGACTGGGAATGCTGTATTTTCGCTAATGCCTGTTGTAGTAGATGTTGCAAAATCGCAAAATATAAAACCTAGTGCCCCGTTGTCACTAATGGTTGTTTCTTCGCAAATTGGAATTACAGCTTCTCCAGTATCTGCGGCAGTTGTTTATATGACTGGTGTTTTAGAGCCTTTAGGTTGGAATTATCCTACTTTAATTGGTATATGGATTGTAACTACCTTTGTTGCTTGTATGGTTACAGCTTTTATTGTTAGTGTAATTACTCCTCTTGATTTAAGTAAAGATCCAGTATATCAAGAAAGATTAGCAAAAGGACTTGTAAAAGATGCAGGTGATGTTTTAAATGCTGAAGATAAGCCTGGTGCTAAGTTATCTGTTGGAATCTTTTTAGTTACAGTGCTTTGTGTTGTGCTTTATGCTACTGCAATTTCTAATAATATTAAATGGATTGATCCTGTGATTATCCCTAGAGATGCTGCTATTATGAGTTTTCTTTTAACTGCTGCACTTTTAATTACATGGGTATGTAAAGTTGAGCCGGGCAAGATCTTAGATACAAGTGTATTTAAATCTGGTATGACAGCTTGTGTGTGTGTTTTTGGTGTTGCGTGGCTTGGAAATACATTTGTTGCTGGACATGAAGCTGCTATTAAGGAAGTAGCAGGTGAGTGGGTTAAGCAAACTCCTGCAATGCTTGCTGTTGCATTTTTCTTTGCTAGTATGCTTTTATACTCTCAAGCTGCAACTGCAAAAGCTATTACTCCGGTTATTATTTCAGCATTAGGAATTAGTGCTACAAATCCTGGAGATTCTTATATGCTTGTTGCTTGCTTTGCTGCAGTTTCAGCTCTTTTTGTGCTTCCAACTTATCCTACATTGCTAGGTGCGGTACAAATGGACGATACTGGAACAACAAGAATTGGAAAGTTTATATTCAATCATGCATTCTTTATACCGGGTGTAGTTTCAATTACTATTGCCGTTGCTTTAGGATTCTTGGTAGTATCATTTATTTAATAATCAACCCTTTTTGGGTTGATTAGTTTTTATAGAAATGCTTTTTGTGGAGGGTATTTTTATGAATATTTTGCAAAGATATGTATCGCGCAATGATGTTCATGGTTATTTTGCTGTGAATAATCCAGCCACTAATGAAATAATCGCCTATGTTTAAAAGATAAACAAGCAAGAGTTAGAACAAATAATTTTAGATTCTAAAAAAGCACAGATTGAATATGCTAAATCTCTAGTAGAACATAGAAGTGATTTGCTTTATAGATTTTATGAGTTAATAATTAAGAATAAAGAATTTTTAGCAGAATTAATGACAAAGGAACAAGGTAAGCCATTAAATGAATCTTTTGGAGAGGTGGTGCTGGATTTAGTAGAGAATTATTTGTTGTTGTGAATGGAGATTCAAGTGAGATTTGTGAAGTCTTATGCAAGAGTGATATAGTTAGAAAGCTTAGCTTTACTGGAACTAGTGAAGTTGGTATGAAATTATATAAACAATGCTCACAAAATTTAGAAATAGTGGTCAGACTTGTATTTGTGCAAATAGAATTTATGCACGAAGCAGAATCTATGTTGGATTGAGCATGAATTTGGCGGGACTTTTTGGTCCTACATTGCTAGGTGATGTAAGTGATGAAATGATAGTTGCTCAAGAAGAAACATTTGATCCTATTGCACATATTTTTAAATTTGATACAGAAGAGGAAGTACTTAGCAGGGCAAATGATACTAAATATGGACTTGCTTCTTATGTTTTTACAAATGATTATAAAAGGTAATGGAGAATGGCTGAAGGCTTAGAATATGGTATGGTTGGTATAAATACTGGGCTTATATCAAATGAAGTAGCACATTTTGGAGATATTAAGCATAGTGGGTTTGGCAGAGAAGGATCTAAATATGGAATTGATGAATATATGGAGTTAAAATATATCTGTCTTAATATGTAATTTTTAGATATAATTTTGCCTTTTATTGTGAAAGGAAGTATTTTGGAGCTTATAAGAAGAATCTTTGAAAAACTAATGTGGAATGCTAGATTATTTATCATTTTAGCAGTTGTATTATCACTTGTTGGTTCGGTGTTGCTTTTTATAGTTGCTAGTATAGATATTATAAAGGCGGCTAAGGATACATTTTTGTATTATAGTGGTGTATTAGGAGATGGTGCTGATATACATAACATTTTGTTAAATACAATCATCATGGCGGTTGATTTATATCTTATAGCGGTTGTGCTACTAATCTTTGCATTTGGTTTATATGAGTTATTTATTTGTAAGATTCAAATAAAAGATGATAGTAATTCAAAAGTTTTAGAGATTCATACTTTAGATCAATTAAAAGATAAGTTAGCAAAGGTGATTGTTATGGCTTTAATTGTGGCATTCTTTTCTAAAGTATTAAACATGGGAATGAAAAGCACACAAGATATGCTGTTTTTTGCTATTTCCATACTTGCACTTGCAGTTGGATTATATTTCTTGCATAAGGATTCAAAACATTGATTAGAATATCTGCTTTATTTTTTATTTGCATTACTTTTATCTTTGGGGAGATTAAAAATATTAAGAGTTTTGAGGCGGAATTTACACAAATTTTGCACTCACAAAGCGATAATATAGTCTATAAAGGAAGAATATTAAGTCTTGCTCCATATTATGTGTTATGGGATTATAGTAGTCCTATAATAAAGCAGATATACATTCAAAGAGATTCAATGATTATTTATGAACCAAGGTTAAAACAAGCAATCATTAGCTCTTTGCAAGAGAATTTGGACATTTTAAGCTTAATTAAAAGTGCTAAAAAAATAAAGGATAATCTATATGAATCTACAATCATGGGACAGAAATATAATTTAACTTTTAAAGATGGAATTTTAAACTCCATTACTTTTGAAGATTCTTTGAAAAATCAAGTTGAAATAAAATTTAGTCAAATAAAAGTAGATAGTAGCATAGAGCCTCATATTTTCGAGTTTAAACCCACAAGTGATATAGATATTATATACAACTAGTGTGTAAAAAATAAAAGCCCAAACAATAAAAATTATAAAATTAAAAAAATTTTTTACTATTTGTATTAAAAGTTTGTTACAATGAATCCATAATAGTTATATAAGGAGTATTTATGGGAACGGTAACACTTATAAACAATGAAACTGGTGAGAAGTTTGACTTTGATTTAATTGACTGCACTAGAGGTCCAAAAGCGGTTAATTTTAGTAAGCTTTTTGAAACTACCAATATCTTCTCTTACGATCCGGGATATGGTTCTACTGCAGGTTGTGAATCTACTATTAGCTATGTTGATGGTAAAAATGGGAAGCTTTTATATAGAGGTATGCCAATAGAAGAAGTTGTAAGTAAATATAAATTTACAGATGTGGCAAAGTTATTGATAACTGGGGAAGCACCAAAAAACGAAAAAGAATCTATTGAATTTGATTTAGAGTTAAGACATAGATCTTTTTTGCATGAAGGTCTTATAAATATTTTTAGTGCCTTCCCTGATAAAGCACACCCAATGGCGAATCTAAGCTCTGCAGTTGCTGCATTATCTACATTTCATTTTGATAGTAAAGATGATATAAATGATTATCAAGTTATGGCTAGAAGAATCATTGCTAAGATTACTACTTTGGTTGCATTTTCTTATAGAAATTCTGTTGGAGCACCATTTATTTACCCTGATATTAGTAGAGGATATGTTGAAAACTTCCTATACATGCTTAGAGCATATCCGGGAGGTAGGTTAAAATATACAATAAATGGTGAAGAAGAAATTACTGCACTAGAAATTGAAGCGTTAGATAAGTTGTTTATACTTCATGCAGACCATGGTCAAAATGCTTCAACTACAACCGTTAGAAATGTAGCTTCAACTGGTGTTCATCCATATGCTGCAATATCAGCAGGTATAAATGCGCTATGGGGTCCAGCTCATGGTGGTGCAAATGAAAAGGTGCTAGATCAATTAAGAGAAATAGGTGATGTAAATAATGTAGATAAATTTATCCAAAGGGCTAAAGATAAAAACTATCCTTTTAGACTTATGGGATTTGGACATCGTGTGTATAAGAATTATGACCCTAGAGCAAAGGCTATTAAGGCATTAAAAGATGAGCTTGATAAAAAGGGAATTAAGATGGATTCAAGGCTTAGTGAAATAGCTGAAAAACTAGAGGAGGTAGCATTGAATGATGATTACTTTAAAGAGAGAAATTTGTATCCTAATGTTGATTTTTATAGTGGAATTATTTTAACAGCACTAAAGATTCCAGTTGAATTATTTACGCCTATATTTGTGATTGGGAGAATGCCCGGTTGGTGTGCTCAAGCAATAGAACACATAACAAATCCTTATGCAAGAATCACTCGTCCTAGACAAGTATATCTAGGAGAATAATTATTATAGCATTATACATGCTATGATAATTTTAATTTATATTTTATTTTATATTCCATTTTGCTACAATCAACGCTTATTAAAAAATTAGGAATTAATATGTCTTATAATCAATGGAGCATAGATAGTTGGCGAAGCAAAGTAGCACTACAACAACCACAATATTCAGACTTAGAATTTCTAAAAAAAGTAGAAGAAGAATTATGTAAATATCCACCATTAATCTTTGCTGGTGAGGCAAGATCGTTAAAAAAACATTTAGCAAAAGTATCAAAAGGAGAAGCATTCTTACTACAAGGTGGAGATTGTGCAGAGAGTTTTTCTAATTTTAGTGTTATAAAGATACGGGATTTGTTTAAGGTGATTTTGCAAATGGCTGTTGTTTTAACCTATGCTGGTAGTTGTCCTATTGTAAAGGTTGGTCGTTTGGCGGGGCAGTTTGCAAAGCCTAGATCTAGTGATAGTGAGAGTATAAATGGAATCTCATTGCCTAGTTATAGGGGTGATATTATAAATGATATAGAGTTTGATGCTAAAGCAAGGGAAGCAAATCCACAAAGAATGCTACAAGCATATCATCAGTCAGCCTCAACACTAAATATTATTCGTGCATTTGCCTATGGTGGTTTGGCTGATTTAAATCAAGTTCACAAGTGGAATTTGGATTTTGTGCGTGGAGAGAACTTTTTACAATACAAAGATATGTCAGATAAGATTAATCAAGCATTATCCTTCATGAAAGCTTGTGGAATTGATTCTGCTAATACAACTTCATTAAGACAGATTGAGTTTTTTACCTCACATGAAGCATTACTGCTAAACTATGAAGAAGCTCTAACGAGACAAGATCATCTAACTGGCAAGTGGTATGATTGCTCTGCTCATATGCTATGGATAGGTGAGAGGACAAGGAATTTAGATGGTGCTCATTTGGAGTTCTTAAGAGGTGTTGATAATCCGCTTGGTGTAAAAATAGGTCCAAGTTGCACAAAAGATGAGATTTTAGGGCTTTGCGATATTTTAAATCCTCATAATGAAGCAGGAAGATTGAATCTTATTGTAAGAATGGGCAGTGTTGCTATAAAAGAGAAATTCCCAAAACTGCTAGAATCTATAAAGAATGAAGGAAGAGAGATTGTATGGAGCATTGATCCTATGCATGGAAATACGATAAAGACAGATAGTGGTTATAAAACTAGAATCTTCGATGATGTTTTAAGCGAAGTGAAGAGTTTTTTTGAGATTCATAAAAGTGTAGGAACTTATGCTGGTGGAGTGCATTTAGAAATGACTGGAGAAGATGTTACAGAATGCATTGGTGGTCTTGTCAAAGAAGAGGGACTTGGTATTAATTATAATACACAATGTGATCCTAGATTGAATGCAAATCAAGCTGTTGAGCTATCATTTTTGATTGCTGATATTTTAAAGCATGGCAGATAGAATGATTTAAATATTTTTTTAGATTCCTTAAAATTTTCATAAGAAATTTTTAAAAAAATCTGAAAAAGTATGTTATAATCGTCAATGATTTTATTTAAGGATACTCAAATGCGTATTTTAATCATAGAAGATGATATAGGTCTCAATAGGTCTATTACTGATAAACTAAACAGCAGTGGCTATCAAACTGATGTAGCAGAGAATTTAAAAGATGGTGAGTATTATATTAGTATTAGAAATTATGATTTAGTTATAACTAGCTTTTTGCTATCAGATGGTAGCGGACTTGATATTGTAAGTCAAATTAAAAGCAAATCACCAAGAACAGCGGTTATTATAATATCATCAAAGACAGATTCAAAAAGTGAAATAGATTCTTTAAAGAGTGGTGCTGATGATTATTTGAAAAAACCACTAGATTTTGATGTTTTATTAGCTAGAATTGAAGCTAGACTTAGGTTTGGTGGGTCAAATTTAATTGAAATAGATGACTTAGTTATTAATCCTGATGAGGAGAAGATTACTTACAAGGGGCAGGAAATCGAATTAAAAGGTAAGCCTTTTGAGGTTTTAACACATTTAGCTAGACATAAAGAACAAATAGTATCTAAAGAACAATTACTAGATGCCATTTGGGAAGAGCCTGAACTTGTAACTCCAAATGTAATAGAAGTTGCAATAAATCAAATAAGACAAAAAATGGATAAACCACTAAACATAGCTACAATAGAAACCGTTAGAAGAAGAGGGTATAGATTCTGCTATCCTAAAGGTTCTTAAAGATTCTTCAAGCAAGAATCTCCTTCTTGCAAATTACTTTCTAAAGATTCTTGTCTGCTAACTTCTTAATTTATATCTAAAAAGGAACGATACTTGCTAATAAATTCCAAAAGGAGTTTGTATGAATTTAAGGATCGTTTGTTTATTTTTATTTTTGTATTCTATTGCCTTTGCTGTCCCCCAAGTTGAGTTTAAAAACTCTTGTGTTCCTTTGAAGGACTTTTCTGATTCTCAAAAAGAAGTGCTGTTAAAATCTTACCTAGCTGGAGAAAAATTTGGCTATGGATATACTCTAGCTGCAATAGCATGGAAAGAATCTTGTGCTGGAGAATATAAAATGAATTTTCAAGATCCAAGTGCTGGCAATTTTCATGCTTATATTCCTGGTGTAATTAAAAGATATCCAAGTTTAAAGCAAAATGGATTTACGCAAAATATGGTAGGTGCTTTACTTGTAGAAAACGATGAGTTTGCAGCAAAAATCGCCATTAGTGAGTTGCAATTTTGGGATAAAACCCATAAGGGAAACTGGAAAAATATTATTAAATCATATAATAAAGGATATAGTTGGCAAAAAAATGAGAACTCAAATGTCCAAGCTGAAAAGTATTATTCAGATATTGCACAAAGAGTAAAGCAACTTCAAGGATATTTTGATACAAAAGAAATGAAAGAAATTGCTCTAAAAATGCCTAAGAAAAATATGCAAAATAAAGAAGAAAATAAAACATACTATGCATATAATGAAGATAAAAAAGAAGAGTTTATGCTTCTGCCAATATATCAAATAGGAAATGAGTTTGCAGCTCCTCTAAAACAAAAGCCGACAATTATAAAAGATTTTGAGCTTATGGAGATTTATTGATTTAGCCAAATATTTGCAGTTGCTTTTAGTTTCTCTAAGCTATCACTTGCATAGAATTCTATGTTTGTAGTGTCGAATCTTTGTAGCTTATATTTTGCTTGTAGATATTCTACTATTGATTCGCCTGAATGTATAAGGATTGGCTTGTTGTTAAAAAAGTTTGATATTTCTTTTGAGATTAGTGGGAAATGTGTGCAACCAAGTATGATAGCATCTGGAATATTTATGTTGTTAAAGTAATATTTTATTGCACTATTTAAGACTTCACCACTAAAGATCCCTTCTTCTACCATTGGAACAAATAGACTTGTTTGTAGTGATTGTATGTTGCTATATCCCTTATCTTGCAATAAAGTTGCATATATATTGCTATTTATTGTCGCTTTTGTGCCTAGTATTAGTATTTTTGAATCTTTATTTTTGATTTTGTTTGTAAGTGCTAATACACCCGGCTCTATCACACCTATGATTGGGTAATTTGCGTTTTGTTGCATTTGTTTTAGTGCATATGCACTAATGGTGTTGCATGCAACTATTAGTAAATCTATATTGTGTGTGTTAAAAAATTCTAATGCTTCAAGAGAGTATTGTGTGATAACTTCTTTACTTCTCGTTCCATATGGAACTCTAGCAGTATCTCCATAATACACGATAGTTTCAAAATGTTGTGAGCTAATTATGCTCTTAAGAACACTAAGCCCACCAACTCCGCTATCAAAAACACCAATTTTTCTTGGAATCACAAGCTATTCCTTGGCATTATCATTCATATTGTTTAGGAACTCTTCATTGTCTTTTGATTTTTGCATTTGAGAATAAAGAAAAGTTAGTGCTTCAACTTCGTTATTCATCTGATGAATCGCATTCCTTAAAACCCAAACTTTTTGTAATTTTTCTTTACCTAGTAGTAACTCTTCTTTTCTTGTACCACTCTTTAGTATATCCATAGCAGGATAGATTCTTCTTTCTGCAATAGGTCGCGATAGGACTATTTCACTATTGCCAGTACCTTTGAATTCTTCAAATATTACTTCATCCATTCTTGAGCCAGTTTCAATTAAGGCTGTTGCTATAATTGTTAGAGAACCGCCTTGTTCTATATTTCTAGCAGCACCAAAGAATTTTTTTGGTCTATGTAGTGCATTTGCATCTACACCACCACTTAGCACCTTTCCGCTACTTGGAGTTGCTGTATTGTATGCTCTTGCAAGTCTTGTAATTGAATCTAAAAGGATTACTACATCTTTTCCCATCTCAACCATTCTCTTTGCCTTTTCTACAACTAATTCAGCAACTCTTGTGTGGTTGCTTGCAGGCATATCAAATGTTGAGCTATATACTTCCCCTTTCACACTTCGTTCCATATCTGTTACCTCTTCTGGTCGCTCATCTACTAGCAACACTATTAGCTCTACTTCAGGGTGGTTTTGTGTGATACCATATGCTAGTTCTTTCATTAATTCTGTTTTACCAGTTCTTGGAGGGGCAACTATTAATGCTCTTTGTCCTTTGCCTATTGGTGCGAATAAATCAAGCATTCTACCTGTGATTTTAAAGCTATTGTATTCTAGTTTTATTTGTTGTATTGGGAATAGAGGTGTTAGATTTTCAAATAAAGGACGATTCTTCATTTCATCTGGTGAATGATAATTTATCGCTTCTACTTTTAATAGAGCATAATATCTTTCTTGATCTTTTGGTGATCTTACTTGACCTGTTACTATATCTCCATTTCTTAGAGCGAATTTTCTAATTTGTGTGCTACTTACATAAGCATCGTTTCTTGAGCCAGAGAAATTCTCATCAATAGATCTTAAAAATCCATATCCTTCTTGGGTGATTTCCAAGATTCCAGTAAATAGTATAAATCCACCTTTGCTTACTTGTGTTTTTAATATTTCAAAAATTAATTCTTGTCTTAAAAATTCTTGGGGGTTTTCAATTCCTAGAGATTTTGCTATTTCTGCTAATTTATCTATTGATTGTGATCTTAAAAATTCTATCGTGTAGCCTTCAACGGGCGTATGTGTCCTTGATTTATGCTTTGTTTCTTTTTCGTTTTTTTCACTCATTTATAACCTCTATTGTGATTGATTTGGCTAGTGCCTAAAGTTTAAGAAAGTGATTAAGTAGATTAAAATTAAAATTCTATTCTAAAAGTAAAGTGTTGTCAAGCATACAAATGGCTGAATACAGCAATGACGCACCAAAAATAGAAAACACAATCGCACATATCTTATCTATTTTGTTAAATAAATCATTTGTTAAAAATCTCCTAAAATATATAGAGAGTATTAACGCACTAAAAAATGCTAATAAATTACCAAGCATCAACGAAATAAGGTTTAATCCTAGATTCTTATCTATAAATGGGGTTACTATTACTGCAAAGAATAATATAACCTTTGGGTTTGAGAGATTTATAAAAAGACCTTTTAGGTAGCAATTATTAGATTTTGTTATATGTTTTATTAGGTTAATATTATTTTTGCTCTTTAGCAAAGATATTGCAAGATATATTAGATACACTCCGCCTATAATGCTTAATGTCATTTGAAAAGCATCGCCACTTAGAATCTTAGTTAGCCCAAAATACACTAAAAGTGCAAAAATAGTGCAACCACTAAAGACGCCAAATAAGCTATATAAACCTTCTTTAAAACCATATTGCAATGTATTTCTTGTGATAAATAATATATCAGGTCCGGGAGTTATAGCAGCGATAAATCCCGTTATAAAAACTAATACAAATTCCATATTAAAAATATGGGAAATGTTTAGGAAGTTTTGTTACATCTTGTGCTATTAGTGTCTCTAAGACTGCCATTCTTATAGCTACACCATGTGTTACTTGCTCTAGCACTTTACATCTTGAATCGCTTAGCATATCATCGCTTATATCTATATTTCTATGCACAGGTCCGGGGTGTAATAAGATTATATTTCTATCTCCTACTAGCTCTTTTGTTATGCAGTAATCTTTTGCATAGTCTTTTAGGCTAGAGTATATAGATTCATTGTGTCTTTCTGTTTGTGTTCTTAGACTCATTATCGCATCGATATTGTCTATTATCTCTTTTATATCATGTGTGTATTTTAGCTTTGTTCTAGGAAGGAAATGTGGTGGGGCTACTAGTATTACTTCCATACCGAATCTGCTTAGTAATTCTATATTGCTATTTGCAACGCGTGAGTTTTTTATATCTCCTACTATTGCTATTTTTTTACCTTCTACATTTCCTAAATGCCTCTTTAGTGTTAGTAGATCAAGTAATGCTTGTGTGGGGTGCGCATGTGAGCCGTCTCCTCCATTTACAATAGAACACGAAAGATATTTTGATAGTATATTTGGGACGCCGGAATTTTTATGTCTTACTACAATGGCACTTGGATTCATGGCATTTAAGTTTGCTGCAGTATCAAATAGGGTCTCACCCTTTGAAGTTGAGCTTCTCTCAACATCTAGTCTAACTACGCTACCACCAAGTCTTTTGGTTGCAACTTCAAAGCTAGATAGAGTTCTTGTTGAATTTTCAAAGAAAATAGTAATTACAATGTGTCCATTTAGAGAATTGCGAGGTTTTCCATCTAAAAACTGCTCTGCTAAATTAAGTATCATTTCAACTTCGTTTTTATTAAAATCTTTTGTGCTTATTAAATTGCGTGGCATTTATTTCCCTTTTAAACCCCAAAAAATTCATTCTTGTAAAATGCTAAATTATATTTTTAAATTACTTTAAGTTTGCTTTGCTTTGCCTAGTAAATATGCTAGAATCGCACAAAATTTTGTGTTTGGGGTTTGTATGAATATCTCTGTAATTGGCACTGGTTATGTTGGATTGGTTAGTGGGACTTGTTTTGCTGAAATGGGTAATAAAGTTAGCTGTGTAGATGTGTTAGAAGAAAAAATAAATAATCTCAAAGAAGGCAAAATACCAATTTATGAACCCAGCTTAGAATCTCTTGTAATAAAAAATTATAAAAATGGAAATTTAAGCTTTACTACTTCTTTAAAAGATTCGATTATAAATAGCAATATAGTTTTTATAGCTGTTGGGACACCTATGGGTGAAGATGGAAGTGCTGATTTGCAATATGTATTAAGCGTAGCAAAAGACATAGGAGAAAATATGCAATCTCCGTTAGTTGTAGTAAATAAATCAACCGTTCCTGTCGGCACTGCTAGTAAGGTTAGAGAAGTTATAGAAGGTGAGCTTCAAAAAAGAGGAGTTTCTATTGATTTTAGCGTTGCTTCAAATCCGGAGTTTTTAAAAGAAGGAGATGCTGTAAATGATTTTCTAAAACCAGATAGAATAGTTGTTGGTGCAGAGGATACTTGGGCGAAGGATATGTTAAGGGAACTTTATATGCCATTTAATAGAACAAATAATAGGTTAATAATAATGGATATAAAAAGTGCAGAAATGACAAAATATGCTGCAAATGCAATGCTTGCTACAAAAATTAGCTTTATGAATGAAATAGCAAATATTTGTGAAGCTGTTGGTGCAAATGTCAATGAAGTAAGAATTGGTATTGGCAGTGATAATAGAATTGGATATAGCTTTATTTATCCTGGGTGTGGATATGGTGGGAGTTGCTTCCCAAAAGATGTAAAAGCACTATCAAAAATAGCACTTGACAATAATGTAGAGCCAAAGTTAATAAATGCAGTGGAGCTAGTAAATGAAAATCAAAAAAAGATTCTAAGTAAAAAGATAGTTAGACATTTTGGGGAGAATTTAGAAGGTAGGACTTTTGCAATTTGGGGGCTTAGCTTCAAGCCAGAGACAGATGATATGAGAGAGGCTAGTTCTATAGTGTTAATTGATGAGTTATTAAAGAGGGGTGCAAAGGTGCAGTGCTATGATCCAAAGGCAATGGAAGAGGCAAAGAAGTTTTATTTAAAAGATAAAGTAGGTGTTAGCTATGCAGATAATAAATATGATGCTCTAAACAATTGTGATGCTTTGGTATTAGTTACGGAGTGGAAGGAATTTAGAAGCCCTGATTTTAGTGAAATAAAAGAAAGATTAAAAGAAGCAGTAATATTTGATGGCAGGAATCAATATAGCACTTGTAATTTAGATGGGATTAAATATTATGAAATTGGAGTAAAACATGCTTAGGAGTGTTTTGTTATTTTGTGTTTGTTTGTTTTTGGTTGGTTGTGCTTCAATACAAAGTAGCTATATCCCAACACTTAGCGAGGAAGAATATATGCAGGCAACAAGAAAGGCAGAGTTGATAGTTGATGATACTACAAAAATTGTAGTTGTTGCTACTAGAATGAATATAATGCAAAAATATAAATCTAAAGATGAAGTATTTTTGCTTGATGTTTATGAAAGCGGTGATGGCAAGAAAGACTTTATCCAAAATGGATACAAAATATATCTGCAAAATAAAACAAAACCACTAAAGATACAAAAAATAAATAAAGATTCATTAGATGAGTTTATGCAAAGCAAGGTGATGAGGTGGAGTGAGCAATATTTAGTTACATTTGCACCACAAGATAAAAAAACTACAGATTCTTTAACTTTGGTCTTAGAGCATGAAAAATATGGCAAGAATTTTTTACAATTTGGATATAGAAACATAAAAAAAGAAGCAAGGGAATGAGGCTTGATGTAGCGTGTGCGAATCTTGGATTACTGGAATCTAGAAATAAAATAAAAGAAGCAATAAAAAATGGGCTTATACTAGTAAATAATAAAGTATGCACAAAGGCTTCATTAAATGTAGAATTAGGTGATGAAATAAGCATAAAAGATACAAAGCACTTTGTAAGTAGGGCTGCAAATAAGCTTGATTTGTTCTTAGATTCTTGTGATATTGATGTTAGGGATTTGGTTGTGCTTGATATTGGTTCTAGCACTGGTGGGTTTAGTCAAGTCTTGCTTCAAAGAGGGGTTAGGCTAATACATTGTGTAGATGTTGGAAGTAATCAACTTCATAAAAGTATAAAAGAAGACACTAGGGTAGTATGCTATGAAAATACAGATATAAGAGAGTTTGAAGCTAGCATTAAATCTTATTCTATGATAGTTTGTGATGTGTCTTTTATTTCAGTGTTTCAGATATTGCATAAAATTGAAGAATTATTAGATGGAATCTTTATTCTGCTTTTTAAGCCTCAATTTGAAGTAGGGAAAGATGTTAGAAGAAATAAAAAAGGTGTTGTGTTAGATAGAGAAAAAATAATGCTATCTTTAGAGAACATTAGAGAAACTTTACAAAATAGAGGGTTTGAGATGCTAAAAATAGAAGAATCTAAATTAAAGGGTAAGGAAGGAAATGAAGAGTTTTTTATCGCTACAAGACGATATAAAGTTAGCTAGTAGTATCACAAGCGTAGCATTGGGTAAATTTGATGGTATGCATATTGCACACAATGCTTTATTCTCATGTTTAGATAAAAGTGGAATCATACTTAGCATAGAGCAAGATAGTGGAAGTTTGTTGCCTAAGAAATATAGGGATTTTTATGCACCAAATGATATTTATAATCTGCCACTAGATGTAGTTAGAGAAAAAAGTGATATTGAGTTTGTTGAATTTTTAATGGATATATTGCCAAATTTAGAAAAAATAGTTGTTGGTTATGACTTTAGATTCGGAAAGGATAGATATTATTATACTTTTGATTTACAAAAGTGCTTTATAGGTGAGGTTGTAATTGTAGATGAGGTATTTTATAAAAAGTTATCAGTTCATAGTGGTCTTATAAAAGAGTTATTAATAAATGGAAATTTAAAACAAGCAAACAAATTACTTGGTAGATATTATGAAATTAGGGGAAATATAATAAAAGGGCAGGGTATTGGTAAAAGAGAGCTATATGCAACAATAAATATAGAAAATGATGGATTTTTGATTTTGCAAGAAGGTGTATATGCAGGATTCATACAACTTGGAGAACAAAGTCTTATATCACCATTTTATCCTGCTGTTATTTTTGTTGGTAATAGACTTAGCACTGATAAGAGTTTCGCAATAGAGGGGCATTTGCTTGGTTGTGAGCTGGAGGTAAAAGATAAAGTAGCTGGATTTTATTTTGCTAAAAAAATACGGGAGAATAAGTATTTTGATAATTTAGCAGATTTAAAAGCACAAATAACAAGTGATATAAATAAAGCAAGTAAGATTCTAAAGCTAGAAACTTGTGAGGTAGAAAATGGATAAAGTCTTTAGCGTAGAGAAAGATAGGCAGTTTGAATTTGATGAGAGTGTAGCTGATGTATTTGATGATATGTTATCTAGGTCTGTGCCATTTTATAAGGAAGTCTTAGAGTTATCATCATCATTTGCATTATCTTTTGTTAAAGAGGGAGATAGAATCTTGGATTTAGGAACTTCTACTGCTTCAATGCTAGTAGAAATTGCTAGAAAGTCCAAATATAAACTAGACTTAGTTGGTATTGATAATTCTCCTTATATGATAAAACACGCTAAAAATAAGCTTCTAGCTTATGGAATTAATGCTACTTTAATAGAAGGTGATGTGTTGGAGTATGATTTTGGGAGTTGTAATTGCATTATTTCTAACTATACTTTGCAGTTTATTCGTCCGCCACAGAGACTATCTTTGGTAAAGAAGATTTCTAACTCCATAAAAGAAGGAGGAGTTTTTATTTGTTCTGAAAAGACCATATGCGAGGATAAGGGACTTGATTATAAGTTTATAAATTATTATTTAGACTATAAGAAAAGTCATGGATATAGTGAGTTTGAGATAAACAAAAAAAGAGAAGCATTGGAAAATGTGCTTGTGCCATATAGCGAAGAAGAAAACAAAAAAATGTTCTTAGAATCTGGTTTTAGAGATGTTCAAATTTTGTTTAAATGGGTTAATTTTGCTACATTTATAGCTATAAAATAGATAAATTAAAAAGGTTAGATTGTGGAAATTGAAATACTAAAAAAGTTAATTTCTTTTAAGAGTGTTACTCCAAATGAAAGTGGAAGCTATGAGTATATTTTGGGGTTACTTAGTGGCTTTAAGGCTTTAGAGTTTGATAAAAATGGTGTTAAGAATCTATTTTTATATAAACAATATGGAGAGTGTAAAGATTCTTTGCATATTTGTTTTGCTGGGCATGTAGATGTAGTTCCTGCTGGAGATTCTTGGGATAGCGATCCATTTACTCCAATCATAAAAGATGGATATATTTATGGCAGAGGCACTCAAGATATGAAAAGTGGAATTGCAGCTTTTTTATCTGCTATTATGGAGATAGAAAGCTTCAATGGAATAATATCAATTCTCCTAACTAGCGATGAAGAAGGAGAAGCAATATATGGTACAAAATACGCATTAGAAGAGTTAGAAAAAATGAATCTTTTGCCTAATTTTGCTATTGTAGCAGAGCCAACTAGTGTAGAATCTGTGTGTGATATGATAAAAATAGGCAGAAGAGGCTCTATAAATGGAATCTTAACATTAGAGGGAAAACAAGGACATGTAGCATATCCAAGCAAATGTATAAATCCAACAGAGATTCTAGCTGTATTGTTGCCAAAGATAGCTGGATATAATCTTGATAATGGAGATGATAATTTTGAGCCTAGCAAGATTGTAATAACAGATATTCGTGGTGGTATGGAAGCTGTAAATGTAACTCCACAGAATATAAAAATAATGTTTAACATAAGGAATTCCACAAACACTACACTAAAAGATGTAGAAGAGTATTTTTATAATTTATTAAAAGATACTAAGCATACTCTAACTCTAAAGCAAAGCTCAAAGCCATTTTTAAGTAAAAAAGATAGTCTTGTGGTAAGTTTGCTGGTAAAGTCAATACAAAATGTCTTAAATATTAATCCAGCTCTTAGCACAAGTGGTGGTACTTCTGATGCGAGATATTTTGCCGAATATGGTATAAGTGTAGTGGAGTGTGGGGTGTGTAATGACAGAATTCATGCGGTAAATGAAAGAGTAAAAATATCTGAATTAGAATCTTTAAGACGAGTTTTTAGTGAGTTTATAAATTTGGCAAAAGGGATTAATTAAAATCCCTTATAATTTGTTCTAAAAAATTATCAAATCTATTGTCATGCTTAACATTAAAGCTAAAAGTTGGAATTTCATAATAGCGTGAGTATTCCTTTGTCGCATTACTTGAGCTTGCAATTATATGTAGTCTAAAAAGATACCTAGGAGAGAAGCTTGATGAAGCACTTGGATTGTGCTCTTCTTTGGCTTCATTGTAAAATTCTGTGATAAAGAATTCTACTTTTTCTATATTGTTATTATTTACTAGTGCTAGTTTTATTTTTCTTTCTATTGTGTATATTATATCGCTTAGGACTATATCACTTTTATCTTTATTGTATGTTACTTTTAGGTCTATTTTTTCATTGTTTATATTTTGTATTGGTGTGAAATGCTCTGATATAGAACAAGCACTAAAAGACAGGCTGAAAAGTAAAGTTATAAAACATGTTAAAATTCTCATATTAACCTCCTAAATTGCATTATTATATCAAAGGAAATACTTGAATAAAATATTTGTAGCATATAAGCCTATTTTTGTGTCATCAAACTCTTATTTATCAAAGTTGAAAAAACGAGATAGAGTAACCAAGGCTGGTTTTAGTGGGACATTAGATCCATTTGCTTGTGGAGCATTACTCGTAGCATATGGTAAATATACTAGATTATTTCAGTATATAAATAAAACTCCAAAAGTATATAGAGCTACTTTGTTTCTTGGCTTAGAGAGCGATTCGCTTGATATTGAAAATATAAAAAATATCCATGAAGTTATAAAATTTGATGAATCTTTTTTGAAGGATTTATTGCAAGGATTCATAGGTAAAGTAGAGTTTATACCTCCAAAATATAGTGCAAAGAAAATAAATGGAGTAAATGCCTATAAACTTGCAAGAGAGGGGCATGATGTCACTTTAAAGAAAGCAGTCATGGAAGTATTTTTTATAAAATTTCTAAATTATTCTCACCCATTTTTGAGCTTTGAAGTTGGAGTTAGCGAGGGAGGATATATCCGCTCTTTAGGAGAATTAATAGCAAATAGACTTGGAAGTTTTGGCTCTCTTAGTTATTTAGAGAGGATTAGTGAGGGGACATTAAGCTATGAAGGAGAAAAGCCATTAAATCCGCTAGAGATTCTAAATATGGATATTGTGAATATTAATTCTAATCTAACAGAAAAAATACAAAATGGAAAAAAGTTAAGCATAGATGAGGTTGGATATTTTAAAGATTGCGAATTTATATTAAAGAGTGATGAGTTTTTTTCTATCGTTCGCGGTGAGAATGGTATGGTGGAATATCTTGTAAATAATATCCCTATATGACTTCTATCTTTTTAGATAGAGAAGTTATTAAATCATATCCGTCCCAATGAAATGAAAACTCTAAACTTTTGCCAAATGGCACTATTCTATCTAAACCTTTTTTATCTAAGTTTATTATTGCTTGTATTTGTTCTTTATTTAGTCCATAGTAAATTAAGCTTTGAGCTTTTTTCTGTAATATGGTTGATAACTCTTGTAAAGTATGTATTGTTCTATCAATAAAGAATCCGCTGTTGTATGCAAGAGATTCTATATTGTCTGTGTTAGTTTGTATAACTATTAGTTTTGGTGTGAATATTTCTGCTTTTATATTGAGTGAAATTGCTCCTTTACAGAAGTGTAAGTATTTATCCATTATTTTTGAATCTGCTATTTTATATTCTTGTATTTTTTCTAAAAGCATTGAGTAGAATAGTTCCTTTGCTTTATTATTTTTATAAATAGAGCCAAGCCATATAATAATCTTTGGCGAAGTGCAGGCGTTTTGGTCAAATAAGTAAGTATCATTGTAAAAATTATTTATTATCATTTGTTTATTATTAGAATCTAAAAAACTATCTGAATTTATAAGTGCAAGTGAGTATCTATCGCCAAAGACTAGATCATAAGCTAGTGGATTTATTTTTATTTGCCTTATTTTGTTAATACTCTCATCTCCACCCCATATCATTCGTATATCAGCCATTTTGCTTAGTTCTTCAAAGATTTCATCTTTACTTTGGAATCTTACAAATACAATTGAATCTTTTAGGTTTTTATATTGTTGTAAAAGTGTATTTACTTCATTTACAAAAATATTAACTTGTATATATTCCCTAAAAGGAATCCTAACTATATTTGCATTACCGCTAATTAACCCACTAATTAGAGAGTATGCGAAGTTTAGTGGTATATTTTGTGGGGCTAGGTGTAGCACTATCCCTCTACCACGCCTAGATTTATCATAATTTCTACTTTCTTTTAGCATATTTGCTCTTCTGCACCAAAAACCTAAAGACACTAAATCGCTATATTCTTTATGCTTCATCAAACTTTTACTTAATGAATCTAAAAAGTCTAATATCTCATCACAGAAAATATTTTTTATCTTGTAGGATTCTGCACTTTTTAATGAATTATTGCTTAGTATTTTTAAGTTCGTATGTATCACTACAACCCCTAATTTCAGAATTTTCCATTCTTCTTGTTAGTTTAAAATATTTTCCATATCTGCCACATGGACAATCATCTTCACCATATATAATTCCCATATCTTCGCTTAAGATAGAATGCCCTGGATATGATTTTGGGAGTATTGAAATTATTTGCATGAATCCTTCTTTATTGTATGGGGAAATGTTAAAATTTTCATCTCTTATTATTATGTCATTATATGTGCTTGTATGAAAGTATCCACAAGGACATTCTATAAATATACTCCCAGCACTCTCTGCCATACCATAATAATCAATAACTTTTGTAATGCTAAATCTTTCTTTTAGCATTTCTTTAAATGAATCTTTTTGTATATTTAGTGATTCTAGTTTTTTCCAGCCACCACCATGTATTAGTGTGCTATTTTCTAAATTTATATTTGCATTTTTTAGTTCTTTATAGAAATGTAAATATATGATAAAGGTGAATCCAAAAACTAGAATATGCTTATCTTTGTGCTTATCTAAAAAGCATAAAATTTCATCAAGTTTTGGCTTATTATTCTCATCTAGTGCATATAAAATATCATTACCAAAAATAGAAAACCCAAAAATCCCAGCAGCCCTTGCGTTAAATTTCTCTTTATTGCTAGTTGTGCTTTTGCAGTCTATTATTAGCATAGGAGAGCGTTTAATATGGAGTGCATTGGAGATTGTTTTTATTAGAGCATTTTGTTGATTTTTTGCATTTTCTTTATCTAGGAATATTTGTGAAGCCTTGCCACTTGTGCCGGAGCTTGTTAGTGTTTTAGTCTCATTTTGTGTTGATTTTAAAGATAGTTCTTTAAATAGCCTTATTGGCAAAAATGGCGTGTTTAAATAGTTATTATCAAAGCTATATTGCAATGCATCTAGTATTGCTTTGTATTCTTTGCAGTTTTTGTAGTGGTATTGTGTTAGGGCACAAATATATTCTCTAAAGGATTCTTTATCCTTGTTTGGCAAAAATGGATCTAATTTTAGTATTTCTTCTATCATTGTTCTATCTTTAGTATTGGTTTTCCATTTTGATTTTTTGGTATTTCTTGTATGTATTGAACTTTAAATGCACTTTTATTAAGTTTAGTTTCATTGCTTAGCAGATTCTTTATGCTTTGTATATCTTTATTTGTGCTTAGAATTGTTATTAGATCATCTCTTCCATGTGCTAAAAATTCACCACAAAAATTACTTCTTAAAATATCTTCTATTGAATCTAGGCTAACTCTATTACCAAAAACTTTTAAAAATCTGCTTTTTCTACCAACCACAAAGAAGAATCCATCTTCATCATATTTTGCAATATCTCCTGTTTTTAGCACACCATTAAAGACATCGCCTTTTTGTAAATCTTCATAACTACTTGCATAACCTAATGCTACACTTTTTGCCTCTATACATAGCTCACCTTCAGTATTGCTCGTGTTTATCTTGTTGTTATTTTCATCTATTAGATACATGTTTATTTTATCTAGTGCTTTACCTATTGAGCCTATCTTGCTAAGCGAAAATTTGGGATTTAAATAGCTTATTCTAGGACTAGCTTCTGTTTGACCATACATTACATAGAAGTCTTTATTATTTTCTTTTGCGTAGTTTGCATATTTTGCTAGAAGTTTATTGTCCATTTTGCCTCCAGCTTGAGCTAGTAGTGTTACTTTTGTAAAGTGCTTGGTTGCTTTTAGTTTATCTAGCATACTAAAAGTATATGGAACTCCAAAGATACAATTAACTTCATATTCTAAAAATAAATCCCAAAAGTCTTTGTTGAATATGCTAGATTCGCTTAAGACAATACTAGCTTGTGAGTGCAAAAATGTATTTATAATTGATAGCCCAAAAGAATAATTAAGCGGTAGAGTGCTTATTGTCTTGTGATTGTTAGTTAGTTTTAGTGATTTGCATATGGCATTTGTATTAGTTAGTATATTTTCATAGCTTAAACGCACAAACTTAGAATCTCCAGTGCTGCCAGACGTGCTAAGAAGCAATGCTAAATTATTATCTGCTATTAATTTTGTATCTCTTAGCTTTAATAATACAAAGCCATCAAGCTCAAAAATAACTTCGCTATCTAAAAAATTATCTTCACTTTTTATAAACAAATATTCAACATTAAATAACTCTGTGTATTTTTGTATGCTTTTTTGATTGTTTGGGAGCATTATAGATACACAATTATTATTAAAAGAGGCAACATAAGCACATATGCATGGTATAGCATTGTAAGATACTATTCCTATTAGTGCTCTTTTGTTTATTTTTGCGTATATTTCATTGCTTATTGTTAATAGTTCTTTATAGCTTAGTTTTTTATTTTTTTGTATTAGGACTATATTGTTTGTATTTTGTATTATCATTGTAAGTCTTCATAGGTTATTATACAATCTTGTTGTATATCATTTTTTAATTTCTTGCCTATTAGCTTATCTTTATCTTTTATACTAAGTCCTTCTCCAGCTCTCTTAAAGTCTAAATCATCTTTTGTGATTACATCTCCTTTGCTTAGATTCTTGTTTGCTATTATATTTCGTTGCATTTTTTGCTTATAGGCTAGTTCCTCATTGCTTAAGATTCTCTCTTTTGCTCCTAGAATCTTAATTGTATCTTTTATTTGTTCTATCATTTCTCTAAAGTCATCTTTATTTGTAGCCATATTATTATCCATACCCATTTTTGTGTTATCTAAAGAGAAGTGTTTTTCTATCACACATGCTCCAAGTGCCACGGCCAAAGAGGCTGCTTTATATCCTTGTGTATGGTCAGAGTAGCCTATGTTTATTTTAAATTTTTCTTTTAGCATTGTGATATTATTTAGGTTTGCTAGATTGTTTGGCGTGGGATATATTGAAGTGCAGTGAAGTAAGATTACATTTTTATTGTGTTTTAGTATGGTTTCAAGTGCAGTTTGTATTTCTTCTATATTTGCCATTCCGCTTGAGATTATTATATTTGCTCCACTTTTTGCTATGTATTCTAAAAAGTTTAAATTATCTATTTCTTGAGAGGCGATTTTTATAAATGGCACTTGTAAAGATAAAAGAAAATCAACTTCTTCTTTAGAATATGGAGTGGAGGAAAAGTCAATGTTTAGCTCTTTTGCATGCTCTCTTAATTTTATAAAATCATTTTTGCTTATTGAAAACTTATCTATTATCCTCTTTTGTATTGGATTTTTTAAATAATAACTTTTTGAGTATAGAGATTCTGCACTAAAGCTTTGGAATTTAACGCAGTTTGCCCCTATATCTTTTAGCGTTTTTATCATCAAAAGTGCTGTATTTATATCGCCAAAATGACTAGAATTTACCTCTGCTATTATGTATGGTTTATGTTTTAGTATATTTTGCATCTATTCTCCTAAGCTTTGTAGTATTTCTTGCAGTTTTGATTCTTCTAAGAATGGTGCTTGATTTTCAAGTGTGCTTTTTATTGCTTTACCATTTTTGATATAAAAAGAATTATGTATATATTCTTGTTCGTTTGTTGTTAGTATTTCGCATATACACAGATCTTGTTTTAATATGTTCTCTAATTTATTTAATTGTTCTTTATCTTCTATTTTGAAGTATGGAATTTGGAATGTATCTGCTATTTTTTTAAAATTTGGAAAAGAGATTCCATCATTTATATCATTTCCTATGGTTCTAGTTTTAAACAAGTCTTTTTGTCTTTTTTTTATTATCCCATATCCTCTATTATTTGCTATTAAGATACATACTTTTATTTTATTAAATACTATGCTTTGTAATTCTTGGATATTAAACATAAAAGATCCATCACCTATTAGTGCTATTGTTTTGTTGCTATTTGCTAGATATGCACCAATACTAGCAGGTAGTGCAAATCCCATGCAACCTTGTGAGAAAGGCTCTATTAGAATCTGATTATCCTTGAAGTTAATATTGCTTGGTGCAATTAATTCTATAAACCCAGAATCGCATACGAAATTTGCCTCCTTTGGCATTATCTTATTTAAAATGTCACATAGTTTATATATATCTATTTCTGTATGTGTTGGATTGTATTTTTTGAGCTCTATTTTTATGTTTTGTAACTTTTCACTCCATGCTTCCCAAGTTTTTTCTAATTTTAGGTTGTTTAGATTTTGCAAGGCTTCTTGCATATCGCATTGCATTTTGATTGCTTCTATTTCTTGTGGTGTTTTAAAGTCTGTATTTATGAGTATCTTTTTTGCATTTGGTGCAAAGTTAGCTAATTCACCAGTTGTTGTGCTATCAAGCCTTGTTCCTATACACAGGAGTAAATCACATTTGCTTAGTGCGATATTTGCAGCCCTAGTTGCTCCTATTGTACCTATGCTACCTATGCTTAGTTTGTTGCTAGTTGGATAAATATCGCTTACTGATTTTTCAAATATTATTGGTATTTGTAGATTGTTAATTAGTTGTTGTATGCTTTGTTTATATTTTCTTATTTCGTGTCCTAGACATATTAGAGGTTTTTTGGAATCTTTTAGATGATTTTTAATTATTTTTATGTCTATGTTTTCTTTTTCATGCTTCTTTGGTGTGTATCTTTTTAGATTCTCTACTTCTATTCTTGCATTTTGCAAATCTAGGGGTATATCAAGCCACACAGGACCAGCTCTATTTTCTAGCATTATATACAAGGCTTCATCGATTATATATGCTATATCATCTTTATTTTCTAGCATTTTGGCGTATTTTGTTATTGGCTTTACTATATTTATTATATTTGTTTCTTGTTGTCCATATGTTCTTATGTCTTTATTTGTATGGGTTGTTGTTTCTTTTAGGGTGTTTTGACCAGAGATTATTATAAGTGGGATTTCATCTTGATATGCACATAGTACAGGTGTGATTGCATTTGTGCTAGCACAGCCACTAGATATAAGACAGATTCCTATATTATCACTTGCGATACTTACTCCCATAGCAGCAAATGCTGCTCCTTGTTCATTATGTGTGCATATGTAGTTAATTCCACTTTTTGCTATGCTATCAGTTAAGAATAATGCACCTCTGCCATTTACTAAAAATAAACAATTGCTTAGATGCTTTATTCTATCGATTATATAATCACAAACTCTCAAAATTTACACTCTTGGTTTAAATTTATTTAATATACTTGGTATACAAACTATAAAGTTTGCTTTTACTGCTACTTTATCCTTGATGTATCCTATGCTCTCTCCCTTTGCTATGCCTCTTTTGTATGAAAATAGTTTTGATTCTATATCTAATCTATCTCCGGGTTTTACTTCTATGTGAAAACTACTACTACTACTACTAAGGTCTGTTGCTATTGCACCTTTGTTTCCATTTAGTGTTAGGAAAGTCATAATAAATACTTGAACCAAAGATTCAGTTAAGATAAATCCCGGAACTATTGGATTATCCTCAAAATGAGGTGGGAAAAACCACTCATTATATGTGAAGTTCTTGTAACCTTTAGCATATTCTCCGGGCTTTATCTCTTCTATAATGTCTAAGAAAAACCATGGATAGCGGTTTGCTTGATATTTTTGAATCTCAATTGGGTTTAAGTTTCTTAATATCTCCATTCTAGCTCATTTTTATATTGTATTTTTCTAGTATTTCTATTCCCTTAGCGAAGCTTGATAGATCGATAATATCATCTGCTTCAAACTCTATATGAAACATATCTTCTAGTGCTGCTACTAAGCCCATATGTCCTACGCTATCCCATGAATCTATATCTTGATATTTTAGATTCTTTGCTTCTTCTTTATTTACATCAAAGCACTCGCAAAAAACATCAATGTAGTTTTGTAAATTATTTTCCATATAACATCCTTTCAAATTTAGATTTATTTTTCAAAAAATTTTCTTTGTAAAAGTTCAGCATTATGTGATCTATCGAATCTTCAAAGCCTATTTCTACGCTTCCCCAATTTTTATGGAAATTTAATACCCTAGTATTGTCTTTATGAACTATTTGTGCTGCAAAGTCATATGGGAAGTGTTCAAAAAATAACTTCTTTATTAGATAGTCAGATTCTAGGCTTTCAAGCACACTAGATTCATCGCTCATAACCCATCTACCAGGAGATAGCATACCTTGAGAATCATCTATTACATAGCCTTTTGTATCTTTCCATTGTTCGGTAAAGATTGGATATGGATAAATCGAGTTTGTCCCAAGAGGTGTGCCATCTTTTCTTTCTACTATGTAATACCACTCATTTTGTAGAGTTTTATAGTGTTTTATGTAATCTATTTGTTTTTGTAGATTGTTTTCTATTTTGTTTATATAGCGGTCTTTTTTTGGATTTATTCTTAGCTCTAGTATAAACTTTGCATCAGAGATTTCTACTTCTCTAAAATTTACAAATTTGCCTTCAATATTATTTAAAAGTGGAGATTTAGGCATGTGCTATGCCTTTGTGATAGGTATCATATATATATATATATATATATCTAAACATACGAATCCTTTTTCAAAATTAAAAGTGTAACTATATCTAAAAACAAATAAAAATATGTAGATTTACTTAAAATAATAAATTCTACATTATAAAATATTTAGTTTTGATTCTTTGTTTTCTACTACTTTAGATATTACATTTGCACATTCTATTCCTTCATCTTTTAGGTGTTGTATTAGTTTGTTAGCTTCATTTTCGTTTATTGCTAATGCTAATCCGCCTGAAGTTTGTGCATCAAAGAGCAAAATATCAAGCTCTCTAAAGATTGAATCTTGTGCTAGATTAAAGTTACATTTATTGTGTATTGCTTCTTTATTGGCATAGCTTCCACCGGGGATTATTCCTTTTTTTGCAAATATTATAGATTCTTCTATTAGTGGGATATTATTGCTATATATCTCTAGTGATGTGTTTTTAGTTGTCATTTCTAGCAAGTGTCCTAATAATCCAAACCCAGTAATATCAGTGCATGCACTTATTTTGTAGTTTTGTGCTATGTTTTTAGACTTTAAATTTAGCTCACTCATTATTTTGGATATTTTCTCTATTGTGTTGGATTCAAGTTTATTGGCTTTTAGTGCAGTTGTTAGAATCCCTAGTCCTATTGGTTTTGTGAGGATTATTACATCACCTATTTTAGCTGTGTTATTTCTCCATATCTTTTTTGGATTTATTATCCCATTTACACTAAGTCCATATTTTTGCTCACTATCTGCTATTGTGTGTCCTCCAAGTAGTGCAGCACCGGCTTCTTGTATTTTTGATAGCCCTCCCTCAAGGATTCCTTGTATTAGTTCTTGTGGTATATTGCATTTATCCCACATGAGCAAGTTTATAGCACTAATTGCATCTCCTCCCATTGCATATATGTCGCTAATTGAATTTGCAGCTGCAATTTGTCCATATATATATGGATCATCTACAACAGGGGTTATAAAGTCAGCACTTTGAACAATAGCTACTTCATCATTGATAGCATAGATTCCAGCATCTTCATTGCCATAAAAATCAACAAGAATGTTTTTGTTGTTTGTATTTTGTAGCTTAGATGATATTTGTCTTAGGTCTTCCAGACCTGTTTTTCCTGCTCAGCCTGCTACTTTTACGAATTTTGTAATTTTTATATCTTCCATTTTTAGCCTTTAAATTGTGTTATTTTATCAATTTGTTTTGCTAATTATGATAAATTTGAGATTTAAAATTTTTAGGATTCTTATGGAAGCTTTTGATTTATCTTTATTATCTGTTTTAATTTTGCTTTGTATTGGATTGTTTACTGGAGTTGTAGCAGGATTTTTTGGTATTGGTGGTGGAGCTATTATTGTGCCTATGATGATATTTTTGGGTAATGATATAAAAGTTGCCATTGGTATTTCAATTATGCAGATGATTTTCTCCTCTATTTATGGGACATATATAAATTACAAACAGAATAATTTGCACTTGCAAGATGGAATCTATATTGGAATAGGCGGGCTAATTGGTGCTTCATTTAGTGGTATTGTAGTTGATAGAATAGATTCATATATTTTAGAGGTTTTATTTTCATTATTTCTTGTGTATAGTATTTTTAAGTTTTTTAAATCGAATGCATATGGTGGTAACAGAAAGATCAAAGAAGGTTTGTATGGAAATTTATTTTTAGTGTGTTGTGGAATTGTTGTTGGAATCTTTGCTATATCTCTTGGAATAGGTGGCGGAATGATGCTGGCACCGCTTATGGCTTATTATCTCGGATATAATAGTAAGAAGATTATTCCAATTTCATTATTTTTTGTGATTTTTTCTTCAATATCTGGTTTTAGTTCTTTAGCGTTGCATGGTTATGTTGATTATAGGCAGGGATTTATAGTTGGTTTAGCTTCTTTGATTGGTGTTAGAATTGGTATTTATGTATTAAGCAGAATTGATGCAAAGAAGCACAAAAATGCACTTCTTGCAATGTATGTAGTTGTATTATCTCTAATGCTAAAAGAGATGTTGCTTTAGCTATCATTTTCTTCTTTTGAGGCTTCCGTTACCATATTAGCTATCATAGTTGCTATTTCTCTTTTGCCATTTATTACACTATATAATCCCATATCTTTATATTTGGCTTCTGATTCGTTGTTTTTTGTATATACAATTATTTTGCAAAATTTAGAGATTGATAGTATGTGATATATCGCTCTTTCGGCTACACTTATTGATTCTACACATATTATTACTGCTGTGCTTTTTTCCACTTGCATTTCTCTAAAGATTGTTTTGTTTGTTATATCTCCATAGATTACATTATGATTATTTCTATATCCTTTTTCTACTCTTTCATAGTTAAAGTCAATTGCAACTGCCTTTAGTTCAGTTCCCGCAAAGTAACTTAATAATCCTTGTCCTAAGATCCCATATCCACATACTATTACATGCTTGTTTAATAGTTCATCTGGCACTGCTGTATGCACTTTTTCTGTGTTTACTTCATTTGTTTTAGATAGATGTAGAAACTTCAAAATAGAATCTGAATATTGGTCTATTTTATTAAGTATAAAAGGAGTTGCAATCATGGAGAAAATAACCATAAGTGTTAGGAACTGATATATTTCGTCTGGTGTGATATTGTCTAGAAAGTTAGAGTTTATGTATTTTAATATACCGCCCTCTAGGTGTAAGTTTAGAATCTGATTTTGACTAGCAAGCAAGAATATGGCAAATGAAAATTCACCTATTTGAGATAGTGATAATGCAGTCTTCATTCCTGTCTTTACTCCGCTAAAGAATACTAAAAATATATACATAATTGCAGTTTTGGCTATTATCAGTCCTGCAACTAGGAATATTATAATAATGAAATATTTTAGTAAAAATACAACATCTATTTGCATACCAATGGTGATAAAAAATATACCAAGCAATAGGTCTCTAAAATATACAAGCACAGCACCTACTTGATATTTGTATGGAGTATTTGATATTATCATACCAGCTAAGAATGCTCCAAGGGACATAGAAAATCCAAAATAATTACTAATATATGCAGCACCAAGAATAATTAATAACACAACTCCTAAGAAGACTTCATCCGTTTTCATCTTTGCTGATGATCTTAAAATTGCTTTAGCGACGAATCTGCCAGGTAGCAATAAGAGCAGTAGAACTATTACAGCAGAAACACTAGTTGTAAGTAGCAGTGTTGAGATTTCTGCTTCTTTATTGCTTAGTAGTTTAATCATTAATAAAATTGGAATTACAGCTATATCTTGGAATATCAAGATACCAACACAGTTTTTTCCATAAGGGGTTTGTGTTTGGTTTACATCATTTAGGTGTTTTAGCACTATTGCAGTTGATGATAGGCTGACAGCACTTGCAACTATAATTGAAGTATCAAAGTTAAATCCCATAACGAAAAAACATATACCAAAGAATGCAAGCATTGATAGAAATACTTGTAATCCACCAAAAAGCAATACTTCTTTTTTTATGTTTGACATGGTTTTAAAGCTAAATTCAAGTCCTATCATAAACATAAGAAAAATTATTCCAAGTTCTGCTAATTCGTTTAGTCTCTCATTGTCTTCTAATTTTAGTCCAAAGAAATATGTGGTTAATACACCTGTCAGTATATATCCAATAATTGCTGGAATATTTAATTTATTTAGAATAATTCCAGATATAACAGCCATTGACATAACACATATTATTACTAATAAGCTATCTATAATCTCCTCCTCAAATTGGTTTAAAATTATTTTAATTTATTAAATATTTAAGATTCTTACATAATTTTGATTAAACTTTGTTTTTAGGGACAATAAATCCATAAGGATTCATTGTCTTTTACCGAAAGTAATAGAATAAGTAGGGCTTCTTAGGTTAAATAGTGGATCTTTTGGTGGCTCTACGCCAGTTGGTAAGTTAGATGGAAAATACACATCAGAATTGCAGCTTGTGCCATTGTAGTTTGTAACATTTAAAGTTCCAACTAATATTTCTTTATGTTTTCCGCTCCATAATGCAGTTGTGTCATCTAATATATCACCTTTGTTTGCTAATACCAAATACATATCATATTTCACAGGTTTATTTTTTGTGTAGTTTTGGAAATTAGTTGCCAAAAAGTCTTTATCTAGTTTTGCAAGTTGTTCATCGCTTAAATACTTGATGCCATCTTGTGGTATAAATTTCCATTTTGCTGGGAGCAACTCTCCATTGTTTGATTTAAAATAAAATGTGTGTATGCTATAAAATGGAGTGTTTTCAATGCTAGAAATTCCTATATTCTGTAAATATTTGTCAAAATTTCTATAAGAATCTACCTCCTTAGTTAGTTTAGCAATTTTTTCGTTATTCACTTTTCCATTTACTGGTATTCTCATTTCGAAGAATTGTCCAAATTCTTGCGGATTTTTTGCGAAATTAATTTCAGTATTTAGCATAACCATAGTCCAAGATTCTTTATCTCCATTAAAATTGATAGCCATTCCTCTTGGTTTACTTTTATCATCCATGTTTCCTCCACCAAGAGAATATCTTATATCAACTGGTATTTTATTTTGTAAAAATAATGGTAAATCTATATTAGAAATTCCATTTTTATTTACAACAAACTCACCACTTGCACAGAAACCTTTTGAATGATTCACTTTTTTGTGAGGATCTTTTGGGTCACCATTTAGCTGATAGAAAATGTCTGCAATTTTTTGCTCATCGTATGTTTGGTTTGCAAAAGCAACATTTATAGCAAGAATGCTAAAACACAACAACAGATTTTTAATTTTCATGTTTGTTCCTTTGAAGATAGTTTTTGTATTTGACAATACATTCTCTAATTATATCTTTAGTTTTGTAAATGTTTACAACAATTTGTATTTATTATATTATAATAAGCATTATTATAATCATTTATTTAATTTTAAAAAAAAATATTATAGATTCTATGGTCTATTGAAATTTAAAAGGATATTTATGAAAAAAATTGGTTTATTTTATGGCAGTGATGGTGGCACAACAGAAAATGTGGCAAATAAAATTGCTTCTATACTTAACAATGTGGATATTTATGATGTATCAAAGTCCTCAAAAGAAGAATTATTGGGGTATGATAATTTAATTTTAGCTACTCCAACTTATGGTAGTGGTGATTTGCAAGGAGATTGGGAAGACTTCGTAGAGAATTTTAGTGCTATTGACTTTAAAGGTAAAACAATAGCTTTAGTTGGACTTGGCGATCAAGATGTATATTCAGATACATTTTGTGATGGAATATTTTCGTTATACGAACTAGTAAAAGAATCAAATATGATAGGACAAACAAGTATAGAAGGCTATGAGTATGAAGCAAGCAAAGCAGAGGTTGATGGCAAGTTTGTAGGACTTGTTATAGATGATGTAAATCAAGATGATCTAACAGATAGTAGAATTTCAAAATGGGTTTCAGAAATAAAAGATAAGTTTAATTAAAAGGCTCTATATCCGAGCAATATACATTTATCAAAGCTAGGCAAAACACACATAGCTTTGATATCCCCACCTATGCCTATATCAAGTAGGGTTTCATAATATTTTATATCAAATTGTAACTTGCTTCCAATTTCAGTATTTAGGCCAATACCGCTTATTTCATTAAAGTAAATAAAATTATATATTTTGCTAAAGATTAATATTAGAGATTCTTTTAGATAGTCTCTCTCTTTTGTGTCTGCTAAGTCGTAAGCTTCTTTTGTTGTGAGGATTCTACCTCTAAATTTAATATAGTTTTTTTGTATGGCTTGAGTATGTACTTGCTTATAAAAAGTATCAAGATCCATAGCATAAGTCGCTATGGATAGTAAAAATAAAATACTAAAGATCTTCAATTAGTTCCTTAAATGAATCAAAAAATAGTGTTTGTGCCTTGCTTAGAGGCAGATTTATATCGCTTATTTGTATATTGTTACCACCTAAGGTTGCAATTTCTCTTAAGCATAAATTGTATTTTTCTGCTATTTGTAGTAGAAATTCTGTATTTTGCTTATTTGCTGATATTAGAATTTGGTTTGGAGATTCACCAAATAATTCTAGCTTATCTAATTTTTTATCACATATACATCCAACATTATTAAATATACATAGTTTGGCTAGTGTAGTAGCTAACCCACCTTTATGTATATCGTATGCAGAATCTATCTTATCTTTTGAAACCTGTAAGAACTTCCAAATATTTAGTTCATCTTCTAATGATATTTTTGAAATTTCTGCTTTTATTGAATTTCCAAATAATTTTGCAACAAGTGAAGCACCAAAGTTTAGCTCCAAATTATTTTTACATAGTATATATACACTATTCCCATCTTTAGAATTATCTTTTATTATTTTTGATGGCTCATCTATAATGCCAACTGCTGCAATACTAGGTGTTGGATATATATCAATATTATCAGTTTGGTTATAAAGGCTTACATTTCCGCTAACTACTGGCATTTTTAGATTTTTTGATGCTATTTTTATGCCTTCACAAGCTTCTTTAAACTGCCACATTACCTCACTATTTTCAGGATTGCCAAAGTTTAAACAATCAGTAATTGCAAGTGGGATTCCTCCCTTTAATGCTATATCTCGTCCCACCTTTGCTACTGCTTGAATTGCTCCTTCTTTTGGATTTATATAGCATAGTCTTGAGTTGCAATACACACTTAAAGCTAGGGCCTTATCGTTTTCTTTTATTCTAATTACACTAGCTCCACTTTTTCCTGCTTTTGTCATTGTATTGTTTTGGATTGTGTTATCGTATTGTTCATATATCCATGATTTTGAATTTATATCTGGACTTTTTAGTATTTCTTCTAACATCTCGCCATTATTAATATCTAATATTGAATCTATCTTAAAAGATTCTATCTTGTCTAAATAAGTCGGGTTTTGGCTAACTTCTCTTCTTAAGATTGGAGATTTTTCGCTTAGTGGTTGCACAGGTATTTCAGCACATTTTTCATTATACCAATATAGCTCCATTTTGCCACTATTTGTAACTTCTCCAATAATTGCACAATCAAGTTCCCATTTTTTAAATATTTCTAAGATTTTATTTTCGTAGCCTTTTTTTGCACAAATTAGCATTCTTTCTTGTGATTCACTTAGCATTAGCTCATATGGATTCATGCCTTCTTCTCGCATAGGGACTTTATCGAGGTGTATAATCATTCCGCTTCCACTTCGTCCTGCCATTTCAAAGCTAGAGCTTGTGAGTCCTGCTGCACCCATATCTTGAATTCCTACAATCAAATCTTCTTTAAAAAGCTCCAAACAGGCTTCAAGCAGTAATTTTTCTGTAAAAGGATCGCCAACTTGCACAGCAGGGCGTAATTTTTTAGAATCTTCATTAAAGCTATCAGAACTCATAACAGCACCGCCAAGCCCATCTCTACCAGTTTTTGAGCCTACATATATAACTGGATTGCCAACTCCTTCAGCTTTTCCATAGAATATTTCATTATTTTTTACTATCCCTAAAGTAAAGGCATTTACAAGTATATTTCCATTGTAGCAAGATTCAAAAGTAGTTTCTCCGCCAATGGTAGGCACTCCCATGCAGTTACCATATCCGCTAATGCCACTAACAACGCCTTTGAGTAAATATCTATGTTTTTTGCCTATTTCGTTGTTTTTGGTTATATCTCCGAATCTTATTGAATTTAGAGATGCAACAGGTCTAGCCCCCATAGTAAAAACATCTCGCATGATTCCACCAACACCAGTTGCAGCTCCAGCATATGGTTCGATGAAGCTTGGGTGGTTGTGTGATTCCATTTTAAAGACTGCTCCATATCCACCACCAATATCGATAATACCAGCATTCTCTCCGGGTCCTTGTATTACCCAGTCTTCTTTTGTATGGAATCCATTTAGATAAATTTTGCTTGATTTATAACTGCAATGCTCACTCCACATCGCAGAAAATATTCCTATTTCAACTAAATTTGGTTCTCTATTTAGTATGTTTAGAATCTTTTTGTAGTCATCGTTGCTTAGCTTGTGTTGTTGTAGTATAGATTGTATATCTTGCATTTATTACCTCTAAAACTTGATTGTATTACATAAGTGTATCAAAGAAGTAATAAAGCAAAACTAAGAAATAAATAAACTTACTTTAAGTAGAATGTTTAACTTTATCGACAGCCATAAGGGTAAGGAGTAGTGCTATGAAATATATTAAGTTTTTTAAAGAGCTTAATAATAGAGATGTGCCAATTGTAGGTGGTAAGAATGCAAGTATTGGGGAAATGTTTCAAGAGCTTGTACCAATGGGGATTAAAGTTCCAAATGGATTTGCAATTACAAGTGAAGCATATTGGTATTTACTAGATAGTGCGGGGATTAGAGATAAAATAAGAGAACTCTTAGAAGGGATTGATGTTACTGAAATAGATGTTTTAAATGTGCGTTCAAAAAAGATTAGAGATATGATTTTTGGCACACCACTTCCTTCTGATTTGAGAGAGGAAATTTTAGAAGCTTACAGAATCTTAAGTGAAGAATATGGAATGGAAGAAGCTGATGTTGCAGTTAGAAGTTCTGCTACTGCTGAAGATTTACCAGATGCGTCATTTGCAGGACAACAAGATACATATTTAAGTGTGCAAGGTCAAACAGAATTAATTCATTACATTAAATCATGTCTTGCTTCTTTATTTACAGATAGAGCTGTGAGTTATAGAGCTTCAAGGGGATTTGATCATTTTAAAGTAGCGCTATCTGTTGGTGTGCAAAAAATGGTTAGAGCTGATAAGGGTAGTGCTGGTGTTATGTTTTCTATCGATACAGAGACAGGATTTAAAGATGCGGTTTTTATAACTTCTTCATGGGGGCTTGGTGAAAATGTAGTTGGTGGGACTGTAAATCCAGATGAGTTTTATGTGTTTAAACCTGCATTAGAGCTTGGTAAGCGTCCTATTCTAAAAAGACAGCTAGGATATAAAAACATAAAAATGGTATATGCAGCACCGGGAGCAAAACACCCTACAAAAAATATAGAAACAACAGAAGAAGAATTAAGAAGTTTTTCTATAAGTGATGATGAGGTTCTCACTCTAGCTAGATATGCTATGCTAATAGAAAAACACTACACAAAAGAAGCTGGAGAGTATCGCCCTATGGATATGGAATGGGCAAAAGATGGTAATAGCGGAGAGATATTTATAGTCCAAGCGCGTCCAGAGACTGTGCAAAGCCAAAAGATGAAAAAACAAAGCAATACTTTAGAGAAATATTTCTTTAAAAATAAAAATGAAAAGGAAGTTATCTTATGTGGTAAAGCAGTTGGTGGCAAAATTGGTACTGGTAAAATTAGAGTAATTGATAATATAAACAATATGGGTGAGTTAAAGCAAGGAGAGATTCTAGTCACTGATAATACTGATCCTGACTGGGAACCTGCTATGAAAAAAGCTTCTGCTGTAATTACAAATCGTGGTGGCAGGACTTGCCATGCTGCAATTGTTGCTAGGGAAATTGGAGTTCCTGCTATTGTTGGTGCTGTTGGTGCAACTGAAAAGTTAGAAACTGGAATGGAAGTAACGGTCTCTTGTGCAGAGGGCGAAGATGGCTTTGTTTATAGTGGAATCCATGAATATGAAATTGAAAAAATCGATTTAGCATCACTAGAACAACCAAAAACAAAGATATATATGAATATCGGAAATCCAGAAAAAGCATTTTCTTTCTCCATGATACCAAATAATGGTGTTGGGCTTGCTAGAATGGAGTTTATTATTAACAACTATATTAAAGCCCACCCTCTAGCTTTAATAGAGCTAAATAATGGAAATAAAGAGTTTGATGGAGTAGAGGGCGTAAGAGAGATTATGTCTGGCTATGCAAATCCTAAAGACTTCTTTATTAAAAAAATCGCAGAAGGTGTTGGAATGATAGCAGCAGCCTTTTATCCAAAGCCAGTTATTGTTAGAACAAGTGATTTTAAGTCTAATGAATATTGTAGAATGGTTGGCGGTAAAGATTATGAGCCACACGAAGAAAACCCAATGATTGGCTATCGTGGGGCTAGTAGATATTATTCTAAGGAGTATTTACAAGCGTTTGAATGGGAGTGTGAGGCACTTGCTATGGCTAGAAATGAAATGGGATTTTCTAATATGAAAATTATGATTCCATTCCTTAGAACCCCTGATGAGGGAAGAAGAGTGCTAGAGATAATGCGTAAAAATGGTCTAGTGCAGGGTGAAAATGGGCTTGAGATATATGTTATGTGTGAATTGCCTGTAAATGTAATATTAGCAGATGAGTTTTTGCAATTATTTGATGGATTCTCAATTGGTTCAAATGACCTAACGCAGCTTACTTTAGGCGTTGATAGAGATGGTGAGCTTGTAAGTCATGTTTTTGATGAGAGGAATCCAGCATTGCTTAAAATGTTTAAAATCGCAATTGAAGCATGTAAGCGCCATAATAAATATTGTGGAATTTGTGGTCAAGCACCTAGTGATTATCCAGAAATTGCCGAATTTTTAGTGGAAAATGGCATAACTTCAATTTCTCTAAATCCAGATTCTATTATTGAGACTTGGGATAGAATTGTAAAACTAGAGCAAAAATTAGGTATATGATTTAGGGGTATTGTTTGAAACTTGCAGTATTTGATTTTGATTCTACATTAATGGACGGCGAGACTATAAATTTGTTAGCTAAAGCTTATGGAAGGGAAGCTGAAGTTAGTGCTATTACAAAAGAAGCAATGGAAGGTAAGCTTGATTTTTATCATAGCCTTAAAAAAAGAGTTGCAACGCTAAAAGGCATGTCTTTAGGAGATGTTCATTCTGTATGCTCAAAGCTAGTGTATAACAAAGGTGCAAAGGAAATAATAGAGTTTCTAAAGGAAAGAGATTATAAGGTTGTTGTCTTTAGCGGTGGATTTGATGAGGGGGTTAGTGCTGGTAAAGAGGCACTTGGATATGATATGCACTTTAGCAACACTCTTCATCATGCAAATGGAATCTTAACTGGGTCTGTTGGTGGAGAGATGATGTTTTCTTATTCTAAAGGTAGAATGTTAGAGAAGATTCAACAACTACTTGGTGTATCATATGAAGATACAATAGCGGTTGGCGATGGTGCAAATGATTTATCTATGTTCTATCATTCTGCTAAAAAAGTTGCATTTTGTGCGAAGGAAAAATTAAGGTCTGCTGCTAATATCGTAATTGATACAAAAGATCTGTCTTTGATAAAAAAATATATTTAAGGGTTTGTTATGTCAAATATTTCATTTTCTTTGTGGTGTGATTTTGTAGAGAGAGACTTTTTAGAGGGAGAGTTTATAGAATTAATTGAAAGTGGGATTATAAATGGGGTTACTAGTAATCCTGCTATTTTTCAACAAGCATTGTTAAATAAAAGCTATGAATCTCAAAAGAAAGAAATAGCTACACAAGAGCCAAAGGAAATATATGAATCTATAGCAAAAAGAGATATACAAAGAGCGGCAGAAATCATGCTTCCTATGTATAATAAAGATATAAACAATGGGTATGTAAGCATAGAAGTAGATCCAAACCTATGCGATGATGCAGAGGGAACTATAAGAGAGGGTGAGAGATTATACAAGGAGATTGGCTATCCTAATGTAATGATAAAAGTCCCTGCTACAAAGGCTGGATATGTAGCAATAGAGAAGCTAATAAGTAAAGGAATACCAGTAAATATCACTCTTGTATTTTCAGAAAGTCAAGTAATAGAATGTATGGAATCTCTAAAAGCAGGATATGAAACATTAAAAAGAGATTATAAAAAGGATATAGGAGAATTACCAAGGGCTGTTATTAGCATATTTGTATCTAGGTTTGATAGGAAATGTGATGAGATTTTAAAGAATGCAGGAATTGCTAATGCTACTCTTGGGGTTAAAAATGCACAAAAGCTATATAAAATAATAGATAAGTATTCATTGCCTGCTGTTCGGGCACTATTTGCAAGCACTGGTGTTAAAGATGATACTTTAGAACCAAGCTATTATGTAGAAGAATTATACTATCCATACACGATAAATACTGCACCATTAAATACAATCAAGGCTTTTATGCAAGCTAGAAAATCTCTGCAATCGCTTATAGAAAATGGTGCTTATCTGCCAGATGATACAGAACTTGATGATTATTTTAAATTAGTTAAAAACGCAGGAATTAACCTAGAATCTGTATCGCAAGAATTACTAGAGCAGGGCTTGAGTGATTTTAAGGTGGCTTTTTCTAAGATATTAGATTCGTTAAAATAAATTAGCAATGAATCTTGCCTTATTATTAGATGTGAACTTTAAAGTAGGTTTCAATAAAAGGGTGGTATAATTAAAGCTTTTATTTTGTTTTTTAAGGATTAAGAAATGTTAAGTGGAATAATTAGAGAGAGTATTTCTAAAGCTGAAGTTAAGCAGTTAAGAAAAAATGGTTATCTAATTGCCAATATCTATGGTAAGGGTAAGGAAAATATTCATTGTGCTTTTAAAAGAAATGAATTTATAAGAGAAGTTAAGAATAAGACTGATTTGATATTTAATGTTGAAGTTGGCTCCAAGCAGTATCCAGTTGTAATTCAAGAATATCAAAAAGATCCTATTACTAGCGATATTATCCATGTTGATTTAATGTTAGCTCAAAATGGCATTGAGGCTAAATATTCTGTTAAAGTTAGATGCGTTGGAACTCCTAAGGGATTAAAAAATAAGGGTGTTTTAATGATGTCTAAAAAGAGGATTAAGGTTAAAGCAGCTCCTGAAAAATTACCAAAAGATTATGAAATTGATGTTAGCAATTTAGATGTTGGTGATGTTGTGCTTGTTAGAGATTTACCTAAAAATGATGGAGTAAAAATTGTTGAGAGAGATGATGTTGCAATTGTTGGTGTTATCAAATCTCGCTAAATGTTTTTAATAGTTGGTTTGGGAAATCCGGGCAATAAATATAAAAATAATCGCCACAACATAGGTTTTATGGTTGTGGATTTTTTAGTCTCCTTTTTGGAGGCTAGTCTTCAAAGCAATAAAGATTTTAGCGGTGAGCTATACAAGAAGAATGATTTACTCTTGTTAAAGCCCTCTACTTTTATGAATCTATCTGGTAAATCAGTTTTATCTGTTATAAATTTTTATAATGTTTCTAGTTTTTTAGTTATACATGATGATTTGGATTTAAAGTTTGGTGCTGTGAGATTCAAAGTTGGTGGCGGTAGCGGTGGTCATAATGGGCTAAGGTCTATAGATTCTATGTGTGGTAATGAATACTGTAGAATTAGATATGGAATAGGTAAGCCAGAGTTAAAAGAACAAGTAGCTTCATATGTTTTAAGTGATTTTACAACCGATGAGATAAAGTATAATGAATCTTTAATAAAACATTGTGCTAATGCTGCTTTGGAGATTGCAAAATTAGATAGTTTTATAGAGCTAAATAAAATATCGTCAAAATATTCTTTAAAAGAGATAGTATGAGTTTATTTACAAGATATATTAGTTTTTTGTACTTGAAGTCATTTTTGATAGTTTTTGTATCTTTAGAGTGTTTTTTTGTTCTTATTGATTTTGTGAAATATTTAGATTCAATGCCAGATTCTGCAAATTTGGTTGTATTACTTTTGTTTTATAGTTTTATATATGCTAGTAATTTTATTTTGCCATTATCTTTGGTGTTATCACAGATAGTATTTATTATAGTTTTATTGAAGAGTTCACAATTTACTGCTTTTTTATCTCTTGGATATTCAAAGGCTAGAATTTTTAATCCAATATTTGCAATTAGTTTTTTAATTACTATTTTTTATATTTTGTTAAATACAACTTCATTTGCATATGCTAGAGAAAAAATGGACTTAATAGTAGAGCAGGGCTTTATAAGTAGTTTTAAGAAGGATTTGTTTGTAAAATATAATAATAACTATATATATTTTGAAAAGATTTTTCCACTTTTGCAAAGTGCCTCTAATGTCAAAATATATGAAATGAGAGATAATGTAACTATAAGGCGTATTATTGAATCTAAAGAAGCTAGATTTGATGGTGTAGATTGGATATTGGATAGTGCTAAGATAACTACAATAGATGATGATGTATCGCATAATAAACCTCTGCAAGTAAGCTATGAAGAGAATTTTAAAACCCTAAATAAGTTCAAACCAAAAATACTTGATAATATTTATGAAAAGCATGGTAGTGTATCTATAGTCGATGCTTATGAGGCTATAGAATTACTAAAAACACAAGGCGTGAATATTGATAAATTGCGTGGTTCGCTTTATTATCTTTTGTTTTTTCCATTTTTTGCACCATTAGCTATGGTATGTCTATCAAATTTTACGCCAAATTCTAATAGATATGTTTCATTAGGTTTTGTAGGATTTATTATGATTTTATGTGTGCTTATGTTATGGGGGATATTTTTTAGCTTTTCTAGGCTTTCTATGAGTGGATTTTTAGCACCAGAGTTTAGTATATTGCTACCTATGTTTATATTGTTTTTGTGCAGTTGTTATTTTTATAATAAATTATTAAGAAATTAAGGAGATGGAATGACAGCGTTAATTAGTGTTAGTGATAAAAGTGGGATATTAGAATTTGCTAGGGGATTATTGGAGTGTGGATATGAGATTCTATCTACTGGCGGGACTTTAAAGCATTTGCAAGACAATGGAATTAATGCCATTGATGTTAGTGCTTATACTAGCAGTGTTGAGATGTTCGATGGAAGAGTAAAGACGCTTCACCCTAAGATTCACGGCGGAATCTTGCATAGAAGGGATAATAAAGAAGATGTAGAAGTAGCCAAAAAATTTGAAATTAAAGATATAAATTTAGTATGCGTGAATCTTTATCCATTCAAAGAAACAATACAAAGAACAGATGATTTTGATGAGATTATCGAAAATATAGATATTGGTGGTCCATCTATGGTTAGAGCAGCGGCAAAGAATTTCAAAGATGTAATGATTGTAACTGATACTTTGGATTATAGCTTGGTTCTTAATGCGATAAAAAACAATCAAAATACATTAGAATTACGACAAAAATTAATGATAAAAGCATATGAGCATACGGCAAGTTATGATTGTATGATTGCAAATTATATGAATGAGAGATTTAATGTAGGGTTTGGAGATAAGCATTTTATCTATGGTAATTTGGTATCTCCTACAAGATATGGTGAGAATCCTCATCAAAAAGGTGCTTATTATGAATTTGGTGATTTTTATTCTAAGAGATTTGAAACGCTAAAGGGTGAGATTAGCTTCAATAACCTAACTGATATAAATAGTGCTGTAAAGATTGCTTCAAGTTTTGGAAAAGTCCCAGCAGTGTGCATTGTAAAGCATGGGAATCCTTGTGGGTTTGCAATAAAAGAAAACCTGCTTACATCTTATGTAGAAGCTCTAAAATGCGATAGTGTATCTGCTTATGGTGGAGTGGTGGCAATAAATGGCAATATAGATAAAGCCCTAGCAGAAGAGATAAATAAGATTTTTATAGAGGTGCTAGTTGCACCAAGCATTACAGATGAGGCTTTAAGGGTGTTTGAGAGTAAAAAAAAGATAAAGATTTTTGTATGTGGTGGAGAGTATTTAGACTTCCCTAAAGATAGTTATGATTTTAAACATATTGATGGTGGATTCTTGCTTCAAAATAGCGATAGTGTTGGTGAAAACGAAGTAAGAGATGCGAAGTGTATGGGAAATATAGAAGCAACTTGTGAGCAAAAAAGAGATTTAGAGATTGCATATAAAGTTGCGTCTTTAGTTAAGTCAAATTGTGTTGTATATGTGAAAAATAGTGCTATGGTAGCAGTTGGAATGGGTATGACAAGTCGTGTAGATGCAGCAAAGAGTGCTATAAATAAGGCTAAGGATATGGGATTAGATTTAAAAGGTTGTGTGTTAGCAAGTGAAGCATTTTTTCCTTTTAAAGATAGCATTGAAGAAGCTCATAAGGTTGGAGTTAGTGCTATTATTGAGCCAGGTGGTAGCATTAGGGATAATGAAGTAATAGAATGTGCAAATGAGCTTGGAATCTCACTTTATTTCACTGGCGTTAGGCATTTTTTACATTAGAAATATAATTAGGGTAGCTACACTTTTGACATATGGATTCAACTCTTAAATTATTTAAGAATCCTTGTTTGATTTTTTGTGTTTTTTGGTTGTTTATTATATCTAGGAGACTATTTTTGCCTATGTCTCCTAAGTTTATTTCTCCCTTTGTGCAAAAGCAGCATGGAACAACAACTCCGCTAGTTAAGATTCCTAATTGAGAGATTGTGCCATAGCATTTACCATGAAGTTGTTCTTTGTCTTTAAATTCCCAAGAAAAAAATGACTTTTGTATTAGATGAATCTTGTATGATAATTTTGTTTTATGGTTGTGTATGCGAATTTTAAAGTGTTCTTCTAGTATCTTGTATATGGTTTGATTTATATCTGGTGCTTTAAAGTTTGAATCTAAATTCCATAGTCGTAAATTTATAAAAGTCTCACTTTTTAACTCTTTATGTTTTGCACATAGTGAGAATATATTTTGAAAATAAGAATCTAAATTTATATCTTTATTTTGATATATGGCACTTGTTAGGGATATGTTTATTTGCTTTATGTTGTTGTATTTTAAGAGAATATTTTGGGTGTGGGTATCTAAATAAAAACCACTGCTTGTTATTTCTAAATTTAGGTTTTTGTTTTTTGCTATTTTTATATATTCTTCTATGTTATCTAAGCTTAGCGGGTCTCCTAGAATGTGTAAAGCACAAAGTTTTGTGTGTGGATATATATCATTGCATATTTTTTCAAATAGCAAAAGAGGCATTTTGTCATTACTCTTCTTAGGGGTGCAAAATTTGCACGATAGCCCACAGAAATTTGTAATCTCTACAAAAATTTTTTCAAATTTACTCATTTCGTAAAACTTGCAAACAATCCACCTCTGTCGCCTTTTTAGCCGGATAGTATGATGAGAAAAAAACTATTAATAATGAGCCAAATAATATGGAGCATAAGTCAAATATAGATAATTCTAAAGGTAATTTTGAGCTACCATATACATCAGCAGGTAAGGATATAATTGGAAAATGAGATAGCAAGAATAATGCAATAGCAGCTAGGATACAACCGCAAATAATCCCGCTTATACCTATTAAATTACCAAGATATAGAAATGTTTTTTTAATTTCTCTTGGTGAAGCACCCATTGTTAGAAGCAGTGCTATTTCTTTTCTGCGATTCATAATTGTCATTAAAAGTGAGCTTATGATATTTAAAGAAGCGACCAAAATTATTAGCATAAGCACTATAAAAAGAGTTCTTTTTTCTAATTCTAATGCTGCAAAGAAGTTTCCATTTTGCTCCCACCAACCTACTATTCTTTTATCCACATATGTTTCTTTTAGTTTTATTATGTCTTTTTGTGGATTATCAGAGTATATGTGGATTCCATCATAAGAATCTTCTTTCATGCTTTTTAGGATTCTAAGGGATTGTAGGCTTGTATATATATAGCCCTTATCATATGCTATAAGCCCCGAGCTAAAAAAACCATTGACTTTAAAGTTTTTCATACTTGGTGCGAGTGTTATTGCATTTGGTGTTAAGTTTGTAAAAATTAGTAGCAAATTTGATTGATAATTTAGATTGTATAAGTTGGCTAGATTCTGCCCAATTATTACATCAAAAGTTCCTTGTTTATACTCTTCGTTATAGTTTTTTTTATAAAAGCTTTTTGTATTTTCTAGTGCTTCTTTAAAAACAGGATTAATTTGTGATTCTAATTCATAATCAATCCCAAAGATAATACCGCCCTCTAGTGTGTTTTGTGATTTTGAAATTGCTTGTGTTTGTATAAAAGGACTTGCTTTTAGATGTGGGAAATTTTGTTGTAAATCTTCTAGTGTGTGTTTATTTATATCAAACCCAATCATGGTAATTGGGTAATTCATTATAAAGAGTTTTCTTTGGAATTCTTTATCAAACCCATTCATTAATGCCATAGCAACTATTAGCACCATAACCCCAACGCATACTCCTAAAAATGCAAGAATAGCAGCTATTGATATGAATGGTTGGGATTTGTTGAATCTTAAATATCTTCTTACTAAAAATGGTGCTATATTACTTTGCAAGCATACCCTTTTTAGGACCACTAATCCCGCAACAATTTTTATATTTTTTACCACTTCCACAAGGGCATGGCTCATTTCTTACTGGTTTTGCTTTAAATAGAGGCTCATTTCTCATTTCTCTTGCCTCTTTGTTTAGCTCATTTAGTCTTTCTTTTGCTTTTTTTGCTTCATCTTCATTGGCAGCTACATTTGCATTTAGTTGAATTTTTTGTAGCATTTTAATTGATGTGTATTTAATTTGTGCAGCTAATTCTACAAATAGATTATAGCTTTCTTTTTTGTATTCTGTTAGTGGGTCTTTTTGGTTATATCCTCTAAGTCCGATTCCTGTTTTTAGATTATCCATTACATATAAATGCTCTCTCCAAAGATTATCTAAAGATTGTAGATAGACTATTTTTTCTACTTCGGCTCTTGTGTGGCTATCTAGGTTTTGCATTTTAGATTCATATTGTTTTGTTAGTTCTTCTTCTATGTATGGCTCAAAGGAGTTGTTGTTTTTATATGAATCTAAGAGTGCTTCTTTATTTAATGACACGCCAAAATCATCTAATGCTATTGATATTAGTGAATCTAAATTATCTTCATCGCTAAAAATTTCTGCCTTTTGCAATAGCATTGTGATACACTCTTGTCTGTTTTCTATTATTTTGTGTGATATATCTTGGTTTGGATTTAGCAAGTCATTTCTTACTTTATAGATTGCTTTTCTTTGCTCATTTGCTACATCATCATATTCGAGCAAATGCTTTCTTGCTTCAAAATGCATACTTTCAACTTTCTTTTGTGCATTTTCAACAGATCTAGTAACAAGCCCAGATTCTATGTGTTCTCCTTCATCTAGTCCTAGCTTATCCATTATTTTTTTAATCTTATCACTGCCAAAGATTCTGAGCAGTGAATCTTCTAAGCTAAGATAAAACTGACTTGTTCCAGGATCTCCTTGTCTTCCACTTCTACCTCTTAGTTGATTATCTATTCTTCTTGATTCATGTCTTTCTGTTCCTATTATATATAGTCCTCCAAGAGCTTTTACTTCATCGTCTATTTTTATATCCACACCACGACCTGCCATGTTTGTAGCAATTGTTACTGCTCCTTTTTTACCTGCATCTTTGATTATTTCTGCTTCTTGTGCGTGATGTTTTGCATTTAGCACAGAATGCGGGATTCTATGTGCTTTTAATAGCTCATGTATAGTTTCACTTTTTTCTATTGAGGCAGTTCCAACTAATATTGGTTGTCCTTTTTTATTTAGTTCTACTATTTTATCTACTAAGGCTTTGAATTTTTCCTTTTCTGTTTTATATATTAAGTCATTTAGATCTTTTCTAGCAACTGGAACATTTGTAGGGATTGATACAACATCTAAGTTGTATATTTCTAAAAATTCACTAGCTTCAGTTTGTGCAGTTCCTGTCATACCTGCTAGTTTGTCATAGAGTCTAAAATAGTTTTGGTAAGTTATATCTGCTAATGTTTGGGATTCTTCTTTAATTTTTACCCCTTCTTTTGCTTCTAGTGCTTGATGTAATCCTTCGCTAAATCTTCTACCTTCACTAAGCCTACCTGTAAATTCATCTACAATTACAACCTCACCATCTCTTAATACATAGTCTTTGTCTTTTTTGAATAGTAAATTTGCCTTTAACGCTTGGTCTAAGTGATGTGCCAAAATGGAGTTTTCTATGCTGTATAAATTATCTATTTTAAATAATTTTTCCGCTTCTGTGATACCTTCTTCTGTTAGGATTATTGTTCTATTTTTTTCATCTACATTATAGTGTTCTTCATTTTTTAACTTCAATGCAACATTATTGGCAATTTTATAATTATCAAGTGTTCTATTTGCTGGACCTGATATTATAAGTGGTGTCCTTGCTTCATCTATTAGAATCGAATCTACTTCATCGACTATTGCATAAAAATGGCTTTTTTGCACTTTGGAATCAAAGCTATATTTCATATTATCTCTTAGATAGTCAAAGCCAAATTCATTATTTGTCCCATATACAATATCACAAGAATATTGCATCAATCTATCATTATCATCATATTTATTTGATACTACCACTCCAACTTTATAACCCAAAAACTCATACAATGGTCGCATAACATCAGAATCTCTTTGTGCTAGATAGTCATTTACGGTTACTACATGCACACTGCCTATCATTGCATTTAGACATACTGGTAGTGTTGCTACTAGTGTTTTACCTTCACCTGTTTTCATCTCGGCGATTTTGCCATCATTAAGTACCATACCACCAATTAACTGCACATCAAAATGCCTCATATTTAGCACTCTTTTACTTGCTTCTCTTGTTATTGCAAATGACCTATGTAGGGCTTTTTTAAACGCTTCATTTTTATTTTCTGAATCTTGGACTTCTTTTTTTAGATTCAAAAACTCTTGCTTTAATTCCTCATCGCTTAATTTTTGGTATGTCTCTTCTAAGTCATTTATCTTTCTTACTTCTTTTTTGTATTGACTTACGATTCTGTCGTTTTTACTGCTTAAAATTTTCTTTACAAGTGAGCCTATCATTGCTTGATACCTTAACTTTTAATTTGCTTGAAATTTTAGCATAAATGCTACTTTGCTTAGATAAAATATGCAAAAATTTAATAAAGGCAGAAAATGATTTTTGTTGATGCATGTTTTGGTAAAGATACTCCATATACTCCTGTGTGGTTTATGAGACAAGCTGGTAGATATTTAAGCGAATATATGGAAGTTAGAAGCAAGGCTGGTGATTTTCTATCTTTGTGTAAGAATCCAGCACTAGCAAGTGAGGTTACTTTGCAACCTGTTGATATTTTAGATGTTGATGCTGCAATTTTATTTAGTGATATTTTGGTGGTTCCTATGGAAATGGGAATGGAGCTTGGATTTTTTAAAGGTGAAGGACCTAAGTTTTCTAAAACAATAGATAGTTTTAGTGATGTTAAATCTTTAAGCTTAGATTCTAGCTCTAGGCTAAATTATGTGTATGATACTATATCTCTAACAAGAGAGAAGTTACACAAAGATAAGGCGTTAATAGGATTCTGCGGTGCTCCATGGACATTGGCTACTTATATGGTAGAAGGTGAGGGGAGCAAAACTTATGCAAAATCAAAAAAGATTCTATATAGCAATAAGGAGTTATTGCATGCATTGTTAGAGAAAATCACCCATAACCTAAAAGAGTATCTAAAGTGCCAAATAAAAGCTGGTGTAAATGCTGTTATGATATTTGATTCTTGGGCTAGCGCATTGGAGTGCGATAGTTATTTTGAGTTTTCTTGGGAGTATTTAAAGGATATTGCACAAGAGATTAAAAAAGAGTATCCACATATTCCTGTGATTTTATTTCCAAAGGGGATTTCTGGCTTTTTAGACAGAATAGATGGAGAGTTTGATGTCTTTGGAGTTGATTGGAGCACACCATTATTACAAGCTAAGAATCTTTTGGGAGATAAATATGTATTGCAAGGCAATTTAGAACCATGCAGAATCTACAATAGAGATTCAATGCTAAGTGGTGCTAAAGAAATACTAGAGATAATGAAAGGCAAAAGACATATATTTAATCTAGGACATGGTATGTTGCCTGATTTGCCAAGAGAAAATGCAATAGAATTAGTGAAGTTTATACACAATTATAAATTCTAATGTTACTATCTTTAACATATTGTTGTATATAGCTTCGAATCATCACAGAATTATGCATGTTACGATTGCTTATTTAATATTACAAATGTATAATATTTTCTCATGCTGATTTAAAGGAGAAAATATGAACAAGATAGCCAGTCATATCTTGTGGGGCATTGTTGCTTTAATTGGTGCGTGGTGTTTTGGAGTTTTAGCACTGCACACTGGAGAGAGCATTTCTGCTATTTGGATTATTGTTGTTGCGGTATGTATCTATTCTATTGGTTATAGATATTATTCAAAGTATATTGCAGAGAAAGTATTAGAGCTTGATGATAATCGTGCTACACCTGCGTTGGTGCAAAATGATGGTAGAGACTTTGTTCCTACAAATAAAATAGTTCTTTTTGGACATCATTTTGCAGCTATTGCTGGAGCAGGACCGCTAGTAGGACCAATTCTAGCGGCTCAAATGGGGTATCTACCTAGTATGATTTGGATTGTTGTTGGTGTTGTGCTGGCTGGTGCAGTACATGATTTTACAGTACTTTTTATCTCAACTAGAAGAAATGGTAAATCTATTGGCGAGATTATAAAGCTTGAACTTGGCAAAGGTGTTGGGAGTATAGCTATGGTTGGGATACTAGGCATTATGATGCTAATTATTGCAATCTTAGCACTTGTTGTTGTAAATGCTTTAGCTGAATCTCCTTGGGGACTTTTTACCATTGCCATGACTATTCCTATTGCTATTTATATGGGGATTCATATGAGATTTTTACGACCGGGCAAGATTGGTGAGGCAAGTATTATTGGCTTTGTCCTTTTGCTTTTGGCACTTTATTATGGTAGATATGTAGCAGAGCACCCTGAGCTTGCAGTAATTTTTACTCTTAGCCCTACTACTCTGACTTACATAATGATAGCTTATGGATTTATTGCTGCAATTTTGCCTGTGTGGTTTCTTTTAGCACCACGCGATTATTTAAGCACATTTTTAAAAATTGGTGTTATTGTGCTTATGGCTGGTGGAATCTTGATTGTAGCACCTGAAGTGCAGTTTGGTAGTGTTACGAAATTCATTGATGGAACTGGACCGGTTTTTAGTGGGCAGTTATTTCCATTTTTATTTATCACCATTGCTTGTGGTGCGATAAGTGGATTCCACGCATTAATCTCAAGTGGAACTACACCTAAAATGCTAGAGAGAGAATCTCATGCAAGAATGGTTGGCTATGGCTCAATGGTAATGGAATCTGCAGTGGCTATTATGGCGTTAATTGCTGCGATTATCTTAACTCCGGGCTTATATTTTGCTATTAATGTTGCACCTGCAGGACTTGGCACAGCAGGAATAAAGGAGGTTAGCGATGCAGCTGTAATTGCAGCACAGACTATTAGCTCTTGGGGCTTTACTATATCGCCTGAAGAAATACTAGGCACTGCAAAGGAAATTGGAGAACCAAGCATATTAAGTAAAACCGGTGGAGCACCTACCTTTGCTATAGGATTAGCTACTATTATCTCACAAGTGCCACTTTTTAATGCTGGTTCAATGGCGTTTTGGTACCACTTTGCGATTTTGTTTGAAGCACTATTTATCCTTACTGCTGTTGATGCTGGGACTCGTGCTGGACGATTTATGGTGCAAGATGTGCTAGGTAATGTATATAAGCCTTTTGGTAATATTCATTCGATATTTTATGGAATCTTAGCTACACTTATTTGTGTGGCTGGTTGGGGATATATTCTCTATCAAGGCGTAACAGACCCACAAGGTGGTATAAAATCATTATGGACACTCTTTGGTGTATCTAATCAAATGTTAGCTGGTATGGCACTTTTAGCAGTTATTGTTGTACTTTTTAAAATGGGTAAAGGCAAACTTGCTTGGGTTGCAATTCTACCTGCTACTTGGGTTTTGGTTAGCACACTTTATGCTGGGACTTTAAAGCTTCTTCCTGCTAATGGTGAGAGAGTGCATGATTCTGTAAGCCATATCGCACTTTGGCAGATTAATTCATCTAAAGCAGATGAAGTATTGGCAAAAATTGTAAATACTAGCGATAAATCTTTAGTGGAAACTATGAATAAAGAAGTAGCTAAATTCCAAACTATCGCAAATAATAATCTTTTAAACGCTATTTTGTGTGCGTTTTTTATGTTTGTAACTATTTTGATTGCTTTAAAGAGTATTCTAATTTGCATTAGATGTGTAAATAATCAAAATACAATCCCATTAGCTGAAAGCCCATATCTAAAGACAAAAGATTATGAAAATCAAGCATTTTCTACGCATTAGCTTTTTAAGATTTGTAAAAATCTATCAAAAATCTGATAGGTTTTTACACTTACTTGTTGGAATGCCAAGCTATGATAAGTATCTAGAACATATGCAAAAACATCATCCAGATAAGATTCCAAAAAGTCAGAAGGAATTCTTCAAAGAAGCAATGGAGAGAAAGTATGGAGCAGGTAGTAGCAAGTGCTGATAAGGCTAAAGCCATAAGTTTATGGATACATAACTTAGCCTTGAGATAATACCTTATCTATATTTTGTGATAGGTTTAAATATTTTTCATTTGTATGCATTAGTATGTGCAATAAATCTCTTTTTTCGTTTTCATCTAGTAATTCTATTATGTATCTATATTGGTTAAGCCAAGTATATAGTAATCTATAATAGCTCTTATTTACCCAGCTATTTACACCACCATTTTCTAAGAATTTATAGATATTTAGATAAATAATTAAGTAACTATAAATTCTATAAGCTCCTCTAATTTTCAAATATGTCAAATCTGGAAATTTATCTCTTACTTTCTGTAAATATGGAGGTAGTTTTTTTGGCATTGGTATTTCTGTCTTTTTGTCTATATAGCTAGTAATTGAGCCTTCTCTTATTCTGTATATATACATCTCATCTTTTAGCATTTTGACTTCCTGTGATAGCATACATAAAATAAGCCCAAAATCATTGTCTTCATGCATTATATTATGAGTGAATCTTAGATTGTATCTATTTAATACTTCTGCTTTAAACCCACCTTGATATGCAAAGTAAAATGAATATCCAGTTCTTTGTAATACTATATGTGCTATTTCCATACCATTTTTATAGTTTTCTACATAGTGGAATTGTTCTGACAACATGTTTTTTATTACTTCGCCTTTTTCGTTTGTTGATTTTACTTGAAAGATTGTTAGTTCAGATTCATTGTCTCTTATGCATTTAGTGGCATTTATATCTATCATATCATCGCTATCTACAAATTGTATGAAATGATCATTTGGCATTTCTTGTAAAAGAATAGAATTTACATTTTCTAAATCTGTTTTTATTAGATTTTTAGAGAATGTGAAGTGCTTATTTAGTGTGTTTATATCTATATTTTTCTTTTGTTTGTTAAAGCTATTTACCTCACTTAGAGTTTGTATGCCTGTTTTTGCCTTTAATGCTTGTTGTAATTTTTCTCTTAGTGGCTTTATAAATTCTAATCCAGCATTCCTAGCACTGCTAAGCCCACCATTTGGTTTGTCTATTATAATTATTCTAGAATCTTGTTTTGCATATTGCATTGCTATTTTTAGACTATTATCAGTGCTTCCGTCATTTACTAAGATTAACTCAAAGTCTTTGTAACTTTGATTTATAATTGAATCTAAACATTCTTTGAGATAATTTTCTACATTATAGATAGGGACTATTATTGAGTGATTCATGCCTTAACCTTAAAAATTTTTAGCATTAAATCAAAAAAAAAAAGAAAAAAAACAAATTAAATTTCGAAAAATTTATTTAAAAGATACTAGTTTGCTTTGTGTTATCCTCTCTATTTCAGCTAAGCTTTGAATTATTGCATATCTATTTAGCACAACATTGCTTCTAGCTTCTGTTAGTAAATATTCTGCGTCTAAAAAATCACTAGTGCTCATAATTCTAGCTTTATATCTATTTTTTGAGATTCTGTAATTTTCTTCTGCCTGTGTTAGTGCTACTTTTGATACTTCATAGGCATTTAATGCTAGATTATAATTTTCTATTGCATTAAATAGTTGCAACTCAAGCTCTTCTATTAAATTAGCCCTTTGTGATGTAAAAGCCATTTTGTTTGTTTTAGCAGATTCTAAATTATATTTATCGCTAAGACCATTAAATATATTTATGCTAACTTGAAGCTGTATCGTGCTTTCATTATTGATATTTTTAGAGTTTTTGAGATTATCACTATTTGTGTATTCTCCTATTAGGTTTAAATCTGGTAAAAACTCTCCTCTTGCACTTTTTATATTGCTATCTTTGCTTTGTATTATATTATCTAGGTATAAAATTTCAGCTCTTTTTTCCAGCATTATGGATTTTAATTTCTCTTCTACTAGCGTTGGCGTGTGTAGTTGTAGTTCATTTATATCATCTAAATTTATTTTGATTCTTGTATATCTCTCTAGAGTTTTTATGTAATAATTTAGCATACTTTGTGCAGAAAGTAGGTTTTGTATTGCTTTATTTAGCTCTACTTCAACTGCTAGAAGGTCATTTTTAGGTATGAATCCTACTCTATAAAACTCCGCACTTTCTCTTTTTTGCTCCTCTAGTAAGTCTTTTGATTGTTTTGCGACTATTACACTTTGCTTTTGTCGCAGGATATTTATATATGCACTCTTTACTAGTAGGATAATATCTTCAGTTGTGCTTTGTAGGTAATATTTTTGAGCTTCATAGAGATATTTTTGTGATTTTGTATTATAAAAATCGCTAAAGCCATTAAATAAATTGTATTGAATATTTGCTCCAAATGAATCTGTGGTGTTTTGGTTGTAATTGTTTTTTCTATTTGATGTAGTTTGTCCATAGGTTATATTTAAACTTGGATAGAATTTGCCTTGTGAGCTTTTATAGTTATATTTTGTTTCATTTAATATGTGTTCTTGTTCTTTTATGCTGTGGTTTGCAATTAGTGCTAAGTCTATAGCTTTTTGCATACTTAGTGCATATAAGTTGGTGCTAGTTAGAAGAGCTAGAAATATTAGTAATTTTTGCATGTTTTAGTTCCTTTTTTATAAAAAATGATAAAAGACAAGGTATAACAAATAATGTTAGAAATGTAGAGAGTGTAAGTCCGCCAAGTATAACTGCTCCAAGTCCTCTATATATCTCACTACCAGCACCCGGCACAAGCACAAGAGGAAGCATGCCAAATAGAGAGGTAAGGGTGCTCATATAAATTGGACGAATCCTAACTCTAACTGCATTTATTATTGCTTGATGTGGGTCAAATCCATATAATCTTATATTGTGCAACGATTGATACACTATTAAAATGGCGTTATTTACTACGATTCCTACTAGAATTATAAAGCCAAGCATTGTTAGTATGTCTAGTGGCTGATTTGCTATTAATAAATTCACAAGCCACAACCCAAGCACACCTCCACCAACAGCAAGTGGCACGGTAAATAAAATTATAAAAGGATATACAAAGTCTTCATATAAAGCTGCCATTAATAGATAGATAATAAACACAGCAAGTAAGAATCCTCCCTCTAAGGCTAGTCTTATTTTTGTTAGTTGGTCTGCACTTCCGCTTAGTGTTATTTTGTTTTCTCCAAAAGATCCATTATCTTGTATTGTCTTTATAACATCGCCTTGTATTCTCTCCATAGCTTCTTGTATGGTTATATTTGGTGGCGGGCTTACTTGAAGTGTGACGGTTCTATCTCTCTCTAAATGTCTTATTTCGTTTATGCCATATTCTATTTTTTGAATTGCTAGTGATGATATAGGCAAAATCCCACTTTGTGGAGTGTAGATTGAAGCTTGATATAATTCTTCTGGAGAGGTTATTTGAGATTCTTGTGTTTTTAAGACTAAATCTATTTTTTCTCTACCTTCTTCTTTGTATTCTGATATTTTTCTGCCGTCCATTAGCACATCAATAGCAATTCCAAAACTCCTTGCATCTAATCCGACAGCTTTTAGCCTATCAGAATTTGGATACAAGTTTAGCTCTGGGAAGAGTAATTCTAAACTTGGTCTAGGTATTATTTGTGTCCCATTGCCAAATGTATCATAAATTATTTTTTGCATTGAAATTGCAGTTGCTACTATATTTTCTAAATTTGTGCCACTTATATCTACATCAATGCTTCTTCCTTGTCCTCCTCTTCTCTCAAAGATACCTGTTTGTGTTGCAAATCCGCTAACTCCCGGTATTTGTGCCATGCAAGATCTAGCAAGAGGTATTAACTCTCCAGCCCTGCTAATCTCTGTGCTCCTTAGTCCAAATTGCATAAATGTTTCACTTCCTAAATAGAACATATTATCAATTGGCGGAATCTTATTTGTACCTTGATAACCATTGTAATAGAAATAATTACTCAAGCATAAAAATAAGTCGTTGCCTATTTTTTGTCTCTCATTATATGATAGTCCGGGTGGTGGGTTTAGGGTGCTTATTACGAAGTTTTGATTGCCTTGTGGGAGGTATTCCATTTTTGGAAACAAAAAGTAACTAAAAGCAAATGATATTAGAGTTAGACTAAGTATGGTTGTTATTTTGTTTTTTGTGCTTTGCATTGATTTTTCTACAAATTTCATAACAAAATCCACAAATCTAAATCCAAAATTAACAATCATCTTTGATAGCTCTTTTAGTTTTTTGTTTTCTATTTGTTTTTTAAAGTTTAATTTGCTTGCCTGATAGCTGAGTGTAGGTATAACCATGATTGAGACAAAAAGTGAGAATAGCACAGCACTACTAGCTGCTATTGCTATGTCTCTAAAGAGTTGTCCTGCTTCTTCTTGCATGTTTATAATTGGTATAAAAATAGCAATAGTAGTTAGAACAGAAGCAATTAGCCCACCTATTACTTCGCTAGTGCCATCGCTTACTGCATTTATGAAGTCTTTGCCCATTTTTCTATGTCTGTCTATATTTTCTAGCACAACAATTGCAGAATCTACAAGCATACCAACTGCAAAAGAGATTCCAGCAAGTGAAACTACATTAAGCGTTCTATCTAGAGCTGCCATGATTATAAAAGTGCCAAAGATACTAAGTGGCATAGCAACTGCAATTATCAGCGTAGAAGTAATTGACCTTAAAAATATAAATAGCATACAACAAGCCAAAATTGCACCTACCATGATATTGCCCTTTACTAGTGCTATTGCTTGTTCTATGTAGCCTCTTTGGTCATTCATCCATTCTAATCTCAAGCCTTCTTTTTGTAAGATTCCAGCATTTAGCTCATTAAATACCTTTTCTACTTCATTAGTTAGTGTTAGAACATTTGCATCAGCATTTGGCTTTATTGATATATTTAATGCTTCTTGTCCATTGTATAAAGAAGCTGTAGTTTTGTTTTCAAAACCTTCTTTAACTTCAGCAATATCGCTAATTTTTATTCTTTTTAATCCATCGCTCCATATTATAGTATCAGCTATCATTTGTGGGGTTTTGTATTCTGCTGTGGTTCTTACTCTATATGATTTTCTACCATAATTCATAGTTCCAGCAGATATATTTACATTTTCTTTCTCTAATGCGTTTATAATATCATCAATAGTTAAATCAAAGGCTGCTAACTTTTTGTAATCTAATACAATATGAATCTCTCTATCGTCTCCACCGGGGAAAAATACTTCAGCAACTCCATCGATTCTTTCGAAATATTGAATAATTTTTTCGTTAAAGAAAGTCCTATATTCTCGGACATTTTTATTATCGCTAACAAGCATCATTCTAACAACAGGAGATGTATCATCCCCAGTGGCTCTAATAATTGGTCTATCCATATCATCAGGATAACCCTTTACTTCATCTAGTTTATTGCTTACATTTAGCATAGCTTCAGTTAGGTTTGTGCCTATTTCAAACTCTAAAATTATATTACCGCGACTATTTCTTGACCTAGATTCAAGGGTAACTAGACTATCTATTCCTTTTAGTGCTTGTTCTTGTCTTTCTATTATTTCTCTTTCTATCTCATATGGAGTAGCACCATTCCAGGTAGTTGATATTGAAATTACAGGTCTTGTTACTTTTGGTGTTAGCTGATATGGCATTGTGCTTAGGCTTAAAGAGCCAAACAATACTAATAGTATCATTCCTACGATAACTACTACTGGTCTATTTATTAATGTTTTTATCAATTTTTACCCTCTTGCTCTTTTATTTCTTGCCCATCTTTTAATCTTTCATGTCCTTGAGTTATTACTTTATCATCTATGTTTATAGGTTCTTCTAGTGGTGTAATTGAGGCATATAGCCCTTCATAGCCATTTATTTTTATTTCCACTTGTTTTGCTTTATTGTCTTTAGCTATAAATATTACATAACTTGTTTTGCCATCTTTATATATAGGGATAATTGAATCTCTTGCTACAAAGAGTGCTTTTTGTTTATCTGATATATTTAAGCTTACTCTAACTTCAAGTCCTTCTATTAGTTCTCCATTTTCATCATCTATTGCTAATTTTATTGGAAATGTTCTAGCTTTGGAATCTCCAAGAGGTATCAAGGCTAGAACTTTTGCTTTGTAATTCTTGTTTGCTATTTGTGTATCTACTATATCTCCTACTTTTAGCGAACGCAATATCTCAAAAGGCACTTCAATACTTGCTTCTAGTGGCGATAATTTAGCTATATTAAATATACTATCACCATTTCCAACCCATTCTCCTTGCTTTAGTAGTTTTTGCAACACAACCCCATCATATGGTGCTTTAATTGTTTTCTTTTCTTTTTGTGTTTTTAAGTATCCTAAATTTGCAGCTATTGAATCTGTATTACCTTCTTGGGCTTGCAGATTATATAGTGCATCTTCATATTCTTTATAAGCTATTGAATTGCTTTTATATAAAGATTCATACCTTTGAAATTCTTTTTTTGTCTTTTTTAGTAGTGCTTCACCTTGTTTTAGTAATGCTTGTTGAGAATTTATTTCTTTTGTTAATAAATCACTATTTAGTCTTGCTAGAGGTTCTCCTTTTTTGATTTTATCTCCCTCATTTACATATATCTCATCTATTATGCCGGATAATTCTGAAGCAAGAGAGGATCTATCGCTAAAATACAAAGTTCCTATGTAGTTGTAGTTTGAGTTTAGCACACCACTTTTTATTGACTCTGTTACGACCAGAGTAGTTGCGTGTATGTTTGATAATATCATAAACAAAATAGTTGCTATTCTCATTTTAATTTAACACCTTTGAAATAAAATTTGCAAATTGTATATAAAAAATGTTAACTATAAGTGAAATCTTTTAAACTATATAGAGTTGTTATTATAATTTTGGTGCTACTTTTAGGAATTTAATAATTAAAGTTGAGGAGGATGAGATTTATGTAAGTAGCACCAAAAAAGAAAACGATGAACTTTAAACTGATCTAATTCTTTACAAATTGTAAGAAAAAGACAATAGAATTTTAACTTTTTTAGCTTAAATTTTGATTAAAATTGTATTTTAGTTTCGAATTTATACATGATTTTTTATAGAATATTATTTTTTTAATGTTTTATAGATTATATTTATAATAAAAAGAATGTTTAGTAAGGTAGCATTTTATGTTAAATAAAAATATTGTTTTGATAGTCTGTGCTTATTTTGTATGTGTTATTTTTAGGTTTTATTATCCTTTTAGTATATACGGAATCAACGAATTTATGTGGAATGACACCTTTATACTAAATACAAATGATGCATATTTTTATGCAGAGGGCACTAGGGATATAATGGAGGGTATTAAAAATACGAATCTATCTCCAACCTATGAGATATTATCCATAATTACGGCTTTTTTAGCACAAGTGTTACATATTGATATAGATGTTTTAATGTTTTATTTGCCTGGTTTTGTTGGGTCTTTAGTTGTTTTTCCTGTTGTAATTAGTCTTTATTTTTATGGCGGTTTTAATATTTTTATTAGTTTGTTTTGTGGGGTTTTAAGTGGAATAGGCGTTAGCTATTACAATAGAACAATGTTTGGCTACTATGATACTGATATGCTTGTTATTGTTTTATTGTTATTTATTGCCATGTTTATTTTAAGGTATTTATATAGAAACACTTTATGTAGCATTTTTGCTGTTTTATTACTTAGTTTATTTGCACTTACATATTATCATTCATTAGTTTATGTGCTTTTTGGTTTTTTGCTTGTTTTGTTTTTCTTTAAAAGAAGTGTTTCATTAGAGATTTTGTGTATAAGTTATGCTAGTTTTCTTGTGTTATATGAGATGTTTGGAGTTTATGTTTCATTATTTTCTTTATTTTTGCCATTTGTAATGTATATAGATAGAAGGTATGTAGCTTATATTTTTTATTTTGTTTTATTTGTATTTGTGATATTTGTGGCTTATAATTTGTTGCCTTCTGTGCTTGGTAGTGCATACTTTAATAAAGATAGTATAGTAAGTAATAGCATTTTTCATTATTTTGGTGTTATAAATACCATATCAGAGACTTCAAATATTGATTTTTCCACATTTGCTTATAGAGTTAGTGGTGGAATCTTTTGGTTTATTATTGGTTGTCTTGGACTTATTTTATTGTTCTTTAAAAAAAGAGAGTTTTTGATTTTTCTACCATTTGTTATTTTTGGATTCTTTTCTTATTTTAAAGGGCTTAGGTTTAGCATTTATAGTGTTAGTGTTTTTGCTGTTGGTGTTGGATATTTTCTTGTATTTGTTTTAGAGTATATAAAATCACACAAAACTATATCTACAATAATTGGTATATTGTATGCCTTTGTAGCACTTTTTCCACATGTTATGCACATTAGGAGCTATATTATTCCACCAGTGCTAAATAATAGCGAAGTTAGAATCTTAAATGAGATTCCTAGTGAAATTGGAGATTATGCTATTTCTTGGTGGGATTATGGATATATAATTAGATATTATTCAAAATTAAACACAATAATCGATGGTGGGATTCATGAAGGACATAGTAATTATCCAGTAAGTTTGATACTTAGCGGAGATAGCGAGAATCTAAGCTATAACTTATCAAAAATTTTGCCCGATATGAGCTTTGAAGAGTTTTTAAAAAAAAATAACTACACTCCAAATAAAGCTATAGAAGCACTAGAAAGTCCAAGCTTTAGATATGAAACTTCTAAGAATATTTATATTATCTTGCCATTAAGAATGCTAAATATTTTCCCTGCTGTAAGTAGCTTTAGCAAAATCAATATAACAAGCGGAGAGACTTTTAAGCTAGGTGTTTTTATGCTATCTCAAGTTTATATTGATAATAAGGCATATTTTAAAAATGGTATCAAACTAGATGTTGTAAGTGGATATTTAACTTTAAATGGAGATGTAATACAAGTTGGAGAAATTATTAATTTAAAAAGCAACTCTAAAAAAATCTTAACAGATTCAAAACTAGTAGCAATAATACTAAAAGATAATAGGGCATTAGTGTGTGATAGGGAGTATTTGGATAGTTTTTATTTTAAGGCTGTATTGTTTAAGAATCTAGATTCAAGGCTATTTAAAGAAGTGCTTAGCAATGATAGTATAATTGTGTATAAAGTAAATAAAGGATAGAAATGCAACTAACTCACTTAGATAATAATAATAATCCAAACATGGTAGATGTATCAAATAAAGATAATACAAATAGAGAAGCAGTAGCTAGAGGCAAAATCACAATGAGCAAAGAAGCCTTTAGTGCAGTAGTGGAGCTAAAAACAAAAAAGGGACCAGTAATACAAACTGCAATTATCGCTGCAATAATGGGTGCTAAGAGGACTTCAGAGCTTATTCCAATGTGCCACCCTCTATATCTAACCTCTGTGAAATGCAATATAGAAGAGATAGAGAGTGAAAATTCATTTATCTTAGAAGTAAGGGCAAAGACAAATGGACAGACAGGTGTTGAAATGGAAGCGTTAATGGGAGTAAATATAGGACTTTTGACAATTTATGATATGGTTAAGGCAATCGATAAGACAATGGTGCTTAGTGATATATACTTGCTCAAAAAAAGTGGTGGTAAAAGTGGAGAATACAAAAGAGAGGGCTATTAGTTTAAAAGTAAAATTTTAATAATTTTATATAAAACTCGTAATTATCGATATATCAAGCTTATATAGCAATAAATAAAGAAAAAATATTTTTATCTTTTTTAACATTTAATTACATAAACTTATGTTTTTAACATAAATAAATTTGGAGTATTAAATGTCTAAAAAGATTACAAACATTGAGTTACAAGACAAAGAGAGGAGAGGTTTTTTCTCTAAAGTTGGTATTGCATTGCTTGGAATTAGTGCTATGCCATTGTTTAATAGCTTTGGCGGTAGTGTAGCACTAGCAAATGAACTACCAGCTTATAGACTAAAAGATAAGAAGAATCTAAAATATCATGGAGAAAGACCACTAACTGCAGAAACAGAAGTGTATGCGTTAGATTCTGATTTTACTAAACCTGAAAACTTCTTTATAAGAAACAATGGTGTGCCACCTTCAATGGATAAGATTAAAGAAAGAGTAAAAAATGGTTGGACACTTGAAGTAAGTGGGGAGAGTGTAAAGGACGCTAAGACTTATACTTTAGATGAGTTAAAAAGTAAGTTTAAGCACTATACTTATGCACTTACTTTAGAGTGTGGTGGTAATGGTAGAGGTGAAGTAATACCTAGCACAAAAGGGACACAATGGGGCTATGGTGCTGTTGCATGTGGTAGATGGACTGGTGTTAGGGTTAGGGATATTTTAGAGGATTGCGGTATCAAAGATGATGCTGTGTATATCGGATACTATGGTGTTGATACAAAGCTTACTGGAGAAGAGGTTGCACCAATTAGTAGAGGTGTGCCACTAAAAAAAGCATTACAAGATGAAACGCTTATAGCATGGGAATATGAAGGTAAAGATATACCTTGGGTTAATGGGTATCCTTTAAGATTAGTATGTGGTGGATATCCTGCTAGTGCTAGTGGGAAGTGGCTATCTAAGATTGTAGTTAGAGATAAGATTCATGATGGCGAGAAAATGGCTACTTCATATAAGATTCCAGTAGAGCCTGTAAGACCTGGAGACTTTAATTATAAAGGCGAAATGAAAATAATTGAATCTATGCCTGTTAAGTCAATTATTACAAACATTAAAAATGATACGAAGTTTAAAGCAAATAAGAATTTCGAAGTTAGAGGCAAGGCTTGGGCAGGTGAGTTAGAGGTAAATGAAGTTTATGTAAGTGTTGATTATGGTGTTACTTGGATTAAAGCTAATGTAGAAAAGCCTATAAATAGACTTGCATGGCAAAAATGGAGCACAAAAATCAAGCTTCCAACAAAAGGATATTATGAGATATGGGCTAGAGCAGTAGATAGCGAGGGTAAAAGTCAGCCTATGGTTCTAGCACAATGGAATCCAAATGGTTATTTAAATAATTCATGTCATAGAGTAAGTGTAGTAGGGGTGTAAGAAATGTTTAAAAAATTATTTGTATTTTTGTTTTTGAGTATTTCTTGTTTGTTTGCAGAATATAAGATAAATCCTGACAATGGTCTTATTATAGACACCAATGTTGAGCTAGTTGAAAATCATTGTCTCGCGTGTCATAACTCTGGGCTTATTGTAAATATGAATGCAAATAGAGATGCATGGATAGCTGCTATTAGATGGATGCAAGAGAGCGAAGGCTTATGGGAGATTCCTGCTGAAGATGAAAGTAAGCTACTTGATTATTTAGTAAAGCATTATGGGGAAAAATATAACACAAGAAGACGACTTCCTTTACCTATATTGATGCAAAAATAAAATACAAACACCATTTTGGTGTTTGTATTTTTTTGGATATTTTTCTCATTTTTTACAGCTCTTTTACACATTTCTTTTAGAATCCTTTTAATCTACTTTAAAAGGATATAAATGCAAAGACGAAATTTTATGAAAATTCTTGGAGTATCGACTGCTTCTTTATCTTATGCTAGTTTTTTTGGTGCATCAATTCTTAATGCTAAGGAAAACAAACTGCTAGGATTTGAATCAATAGATATAAATACAAAAGATATAGTAGTAGTTCCAAAGGATTATGAGGTAAAGCCACTAATTAGTTGGGGAGATCCATTGTTTTCTAGTGCAAAAGAGTTTGATGAATCAAAAATTATAAATGAAGATTCAATTAATAATGCAACTTTAACATTTGGTGATAATACAGATGGAATGTCTGTGTTTGAATTAAGTGAGGATTCATATATTATGTGTGTAAATAATGAGTATATTAATCCAGAGCATATGTTTAATCATAATGACAAAAACATGACTTTAGATGATGTAAGATATGAGCAAAATTCGCTTGGAGTTAGTATTTTTGAGATTAAAAAAGATAAAAATGGGGATTTTAACATTGTAAAAGATTCTAAATATAATCGCAGAATCACAGCCCATACACCTATGGAAGTTAGCACATTAAGAGGGTTTGATAGAATAAAAACTAAAGATGATAAAAATGGAGAGAGAATACTAGGAACTATAAATAATTGTGCAAATGGCAAAACCCCATGGGGGACATATCTTGCTTGTGAAGAGAATTTTGATGATTTTTTTGGTTCTAGCAATAAGAAGTTAGAGTTAAACGAAAGTGAGAAAAGATATGGAGTTGGTGTAGATAGTGTTTATAAATGGGAGCTTGATTCTAGATTTGATATATCAAAAAATAGAAATGAGCCAAATAGGTTTGGCTATGTAGTAGAAATAGATCCTTACAATCCTAATTCAACACCTATTAAGCGTTGTGCATTGGGAAGATTCAAGCATGAAAATGCAGAAGTGTTGATAAATAAAGATAGTCATGTTGTTGTATATATGGGCGATGATGAGGCAAATGAGTTTATTTATAAATTTGTATCTAAAAATAAATTTGATAGCAAAAACAATAAAAATAACAGGAATCTTTTAGAAAGCGGAACTTTGTATGTGGCTAAATTTACAAATGGTAAAAATGAGCTAGAAGGGACTGGTGAATGGATAGAATTAAGCTATGGCAAAAATGGACTAACTAAGGAGAATGGATTTTTTTCTTACGAAGATATTTTGATAGATACTAGACTTGCAGCCAGTTTTGTGGGTGCTACACCTATGGATAGACCAGAGTGGATTGTGGCTGATAATAATAGTAGATTTGTATATGCGACATTAACAAACAATACAAAGAGAACAGAAGCTGGTGCTGCAAACCCAAGGGTAAAAAATCAGTATGGACATATAATAAGATGGTGGCATAAAGATAATAATCATAACTCAACTAAATTTAAGTGGGATATTTTTCTTCTTGCAGGAAATCCGATGCAATATCCAAATGATCTAAGAAAAGGAACTAGCAATATAACTAAAGATAATATGTTTAATAGTCCAGATGGTTTGGCATTTGATAAGTTTGGTAGATTATGGATTGAAACTGATGGTAAGTATAGTAATGAAGGTGATTTTCTAGGAATGGGGAATAATCAACTATTGTGTGCCAATCCAAATACAGGAGAAGTTAGGAGATTCTTAAGTGGTCCTATTGGTTGTGAGATTACTGGTATAGCATTTTCAAAAGATTATAAAACAATGTTTATTGGCATTCAGCATCCGGGAGAAAATTTGCTTCCAAGTCATTATCCAAATGGTGGAGATTCAACTCCAAGAAGCACAATTGTTCAAATAAGGCATAAAAATGGAAATGTAATAGGAAGCTAGGAATGAAAAACACTTTTAGTGTTTTTCAAATATGATTACTTCATAAGAGCTTTGTTTTTTGGCTATTGATTTACTTGGTTGATTATTTTTTAGCTTTTCTATTATTACTTTCATTTCTTCTATTTCTCTATCTTGGTCATCTAGTCTATCTTTTAGTCGTAAGATTATATCTACACCTGCTAGATTCACGCCCAAATCACGCGTTAGCCTTAGTATTGTCTTTATTTTATCAATATCTCTTTGTGAATATAGACGCATTTTTCCATCGGTCCTACCCGGCTCTATAAGACCCTCTCTTTCGTATTGTCTTAATGTTTGTGGGTGTATGCTTAATATCTTTGCTACGACGCTTATTAGATACATTGGTTCATCATATCCATACATTTCTCTCTCCTTATAGATATTTTTCTAGCGATTCTACCAATTCTTTAGGCATAGATTCGATACTTGGTAGAATTATGTTTGCTTCTAAGAATAAATCACCTTTGGTATTTGTTTTTCTATTTAATACTCCTAATTCCTTTACTCTAAACTTTTGACCATTTTTTGTGTTTTGTGGGACTTTTAGAGTGATTGTTTTATATAGTGTTTCTATTTCTACCTTACCACCAAATAATGCACTCTTAAGCGGTATATCAAATGTTTTTTCTAAATTATCACCATTTTGTCTGTATTCTGGGTGTGGGCTTACGCTTACTTTTAATAACAAATCCCCACTTCTGCCATTTGCACTATTTCCTTTACCCCTTAGTCTTATTGTTTCATTATTTTTTATTCCGGCTGGTATTTTTATATTTAGCTCATTTCCGCGAAGATTAATGCTATGCTTCCCACCAAGAACTGCAGTTGTAAATGGTATTGTTATATTTGCATTTACATCTAAGTTTGGGGTAAATCCACCAAAAGAGCTAAAACCATCTCCAAAGCCTCCACCAAAGCCTCCACCAAAGCCACTTCCAAATCCAGCTCCAAAGCCTCCTTTGCCAAAAATTTGACTTAAAATATCATCTAAATTGGCACTTCCTTGTCCTCTAGCAAAGTCGTGGAAATTCTGTCCTCCAAACATTGAATCTCCAAATTGATCATATTGCTTTCTTTTTTTCTCATCACTTAGAATTTCATAAGCAGCATTTATTTCTTTGAATTTTTCTTCAGCACCTTTTTCTTTGTTTATATCTGGGTGATATTTTCGTGCTAATCTTCTATAAGACTTTTTAATTTCGTCTGCACTTGCATTTTGTGAGACTTCTAATGTATCATATAAACTTTTAGACATAAAATCCTCTTTAAATAACTTTTAGTTTATTATATTATAAAAGTTTAGTATAAGTCAATCAAGTTATTTATTATAAATCATGTTTGTATGAAGGAGAATTTGTGAAAGACCCATTGTTATCACTTAGTGCATCTGCTGGTAGTGGGAAGACATATCGTCTTGTTTTAAGATATTTGGAATTGTTGTTTTTAGGTGAGAATCCTTCTAATATTCTTACTCTTACATTTACCAAAAAAGCAGCTAAGGAAATGGAAGAAAAGATAGAGAAAACATTGTTTTTAATGAGTATTGGAAAATGTGATAGTAATATTATTAACTATATTGAGTCTAATTATAATATAAAAGTTAAAGATACTATTAGCAATATTTATCAGAGATATTTAGAAGCAGATACAAAAATTATGACTATAGATTCCTTTTTTCAAAGAATCTTAAAAAATTTCTGTTGGTATATCGGTGTCATGCATGATTTTGAGATAAAGAGGGAAGATATAGAAAAAATAAAATTAATAATGCTTGAAAATTTTGAATCTAGTTATGTTAATTTTGATTTGCTTGAGTTTTGCTATAACGAAAAAATAAGCATAAATGAGATTGTTGCTATATGTATTTTCTTGGATTTTTACAAAGAATCTTTAAGTGAAGATTTGTTTTTAAAAACACAAATACAAGACATTGATAATCTAAAAAATGAAGCCATGATATATGCAAGAAATATCCAAGAATCTTATATGTCTTATAAGGGTAAGCTATGTAAGGCATTAGAATTTAAAGACTATGATGAAATGCTAAATAAAGGTAAAACTTGGCTTTTAAAAGATTCCCTTAATGATTATAGGGATTTTTCAAAAGTAGTATTTAATAGTAATGATTTTGTGTGTTTGAAAGATAGGATAAAAGAAGTTTTTTTAAATGAGGAATCTAAATATTTAAGAGATATTTATACTATATTTCAAGTGTTTTTAGATTCTAAGCTTAGATATTATAGGGCTACAAATACCCTTAGTTTCGGTGGTATGGCTTCAAGTGTATATGAATTATTATTAAAACAAAAAATAGATAAGGAGTTTTTGTATTTTAGGCTAGATTGTAATATTAATCATATCTTAATAGACGAATTCCAAGATACTAGCTTGTTGCAATATGAAATCTTAGAACCTCTAATTAATGAGATAAAATCAGGCATTGGCACAAAGAAATTTTTAAGAAGCTTTTTTTATGTTGGAGATGTGAAGCAGTCTATTTATAGGTTTAGAGGTGGTAAACCGGAGATTTTTGACTTTGCAAGTAGCAGAATGAAAAAGGAGAAATTAAGCGATAATTATAGAAGCACAAAGGAAGTTGTGAGCTTTGTAAATGATGTGTTTTGCAATGTGCTACCAAACTTCACTCCTCAAAATGCTATAAGTAATGAAGCAGGATATGTTTGTGTTAGAAAATGTGGGGATATTAAGCTTGGAGTATATAAAAGCATTTGCACTCTTTTGGAAAATGGAGCATTGGAGAGTGATATTGCAATTTTGGTGTTTGATAACAAGTCAGTTGTATCTTTAGAATCTTTTTTAAAAGAAAAGGGTCTAAAGTTAGTAATAGATACTAGCGAGAGACTTATTTCTCATAATGAAGTTAGAGCATTAATTGAATCTTTAAAGTATTTACATTTCAACAATGATATTTATCTAAGGGCCTTTTATTCTCTTTTGGGATTGGAATATAGCTTAGATGAATTTAATAATATTGACATTACAAAAGAGCCTTCAAATATCATATATAAGATAATGAGTAAGTTTGAAATTGGAAGTTTAAGTGCTAAGAGATTTTTGGAGTATTCTTTATCTTTTGATACGCTAGATGAGATATTAGATGATGTTGAGAGTTTGGATAGTGAGATTGTATCTAGTGATTTGGTTGGTATTAGGATTATGACTATACATAAGTCAAAAGGTTTGGAGTTTCCTCATGTGATAATCATGGATAAAGAGGGCAATAAAGGCGTAAATACGGATAAGCTACTACTATCTTCTAAAGATGGGATAAATATAGATAGGATATACAAAAAAAGCAAAAGCACTATTAATAATATAAGAATCTCTTTAGATTCGGACTACAAAAATGCCATAGATAATGAATTAAAAATGGAATTAGATGATTTAAAAAATCAGCTATATGTGGCTTTTACAAGAGCTAAGAGAAGTATGCACATAATGCTTGATAAAGAAAAAGAGGATAAAGATATAGGAATTTCAATACTTAAGCTAGATGAGTGTGAAATAGGAGACTATAAATTATGCATACAAAATAGTAGCACAACAAAGCTGCAAGATGAAAAGAGAGTAATTTTGCCAAACAATAAAAGAATCTTGCATGATTTAGGTAGGCAAATAGATGTGCAAACAATAGAGAAAGTAGATGAAGATAACACTAATTTCAACTTAGAATCCACATTATATGGGGTTGCATTTCATTATTGTATGGAGCAAAAAATTAATAATAACATACAAGATTCTATACTTTTTGAGATTTTAAAAAACAAGCATGGAATCTACCTAAAAGATAGTGTAATAAATGAAATTATTGAATCTTGTAATTTATCTTTAAAAAATGAAAAGTTTAATGAAATTTTACACAAAGGGGTAGTAAAATGCGAAATCCCTTTTTTGTCTAATGGAAAACAAAAACGCTTAGATTTATTGGTTGTTGGAGATAATGAAGCTTTTATAGTTGATTATAAAAGTGGAGCTGCAAACCCTAAGCATATAGAACAAGTGCAAGAGTATAAGCACTATGTTGGTGAGATGTTGAATCGTAAAATATATGGATATATATTTTATACAAAAGGCAATGGGAAATTAGTTGAAGTAATATAGGGGTTACATATGGAAGTAGTAAATGAGAGAGGCTTCTTATCTAGCTTAAAAAAGCTAACACAAAGCGAATCTTTTGCAGGTGTGTTATTACTTTGTTGTGCTATTTTGGCAATGATAGTTGCAAACTCACCTCTTGGTGAAAGCTATGCAGCATTATGGAAGAGCAAAGTAGGTTTTGATATTAATGGTATATTTATTGGTATGAGTTTGGAACATTGGATTAACGATGTTTTGATGGCTTTTTTCTTTTTGGTTGTTGGGTTAGAGATTAAAAGAGAGGTTTTATTTGGAGAATTAGCAGGATTTAAAAGAGCAGCATTGCCAGTTATTGCGGCTTTAGGTGGTATGGTTGGTCCGGGTTTAATTTATTATGCACTAAATGCTGGAACTTCATCTGAACATGGCTTTGGGATTCCTATGGCGACTGATATTGCCTTTGCTTTGGGTGTATTATCCATACTTGGCAAGAGAGTATCAATATCAGTTAAGGTATTTTTAGTTTCTTTAGCTGTTGCTGATGACTTGGGTGCGATTATTGTTATTGCATTATTTTACTCTAGTGGTGTTTCTTTTGAGTGGCTTGGTATTGCAGCGTGTATTGTAGCAGTATTGGTTGCTTTAAATAAAATGGGAGTAAAATCATTAAAGCCATATATGTTGCTTGGTGTATTTTTGTGGATTGCAGTGCATAATAGTGGGATTCATGCGACTATTGCAGCAGTTGTTTTGGCATTTACAATTCCAGTTGCTCCTAAGATAGATACTATATCTTTTATGAATAAATTAAAGAAAATGGTTGATAAATTCCAAGATGCTCAAAATAAAAAAGATACTATCTTATTACATGGAGATCAAGTTGAAGCCTTGCACCACATAGCAGTTCATAAAACAGCAGTGCAAAATCCGCTTGTAAGATTGGAACATGCTTTAGCACCTTATTCTAGCTTTTTGATTATGCCTATTTTTGCGTTTGCTAATGCTGGCGTTACTATAGGAGATAACATAGATTTTGGTTTAGATCATGTATTTTTAGGAATCTTATGCGGACTTGTAATTGGTAAGCCAGTTGGTATTTTTCTATTTACTTTCCTAGCAGAGAAGTTGGGTATTGCAACTCGCCCAAAGGGTGTTACATGGATTGAGATATTTGGTGCTGGTGCATTAGGTGGTATAGGATTTACAATGTCAATGTTTGTTACTAATTTAGCATTCAGTGGAGAACATGCTCTAGTAGCTACAGATGTAGCAAAAATATCAATTTTAATTGCATCTTTAGTGGCTGGTGTATGTGGAACTATATTTTTTATTGTAAAAGATAAATTGTCTCACCATTAATCTGTAGGCTACCAAATGGTAGCCTGTAATTTCTTCGTTTATGTTTTAAAGCTTTAGTATCATTTAATATTTAAGCTTAAAATTGCTAGAATCCTAGGTTTATTTTATCTTAAGGGTTGATTTATGGAGAACGCTCAAAACATTTTCGCGCAACTTTTACCACTTATAGTGCTTATTGCTATTTTTTACTTTTTAATTATACGACCACAACAAAAACAAGCAAAAAATCACAGAGATATGATTGCTTCACTTGATAAAGGTGATAAGATAGTTACTTCTGGTGGATTTATTGTTGAGATTGTAAAAAGGGAAGAAGAGCATTTTATGGTGAGAATGAACGATGATACGATAGTTAAGTTATCAAAAGATTATGTTGCCAAAAAAATAAATTAATAGATTTACTATGAAAAAGTCTTTTAACACAAAATTATTTTTCTTTTTTATAGCTACTTTATTTGGTGTGCTACTATCTATTCCATCATTATTTCAGACAAATGGTCCTAAAGTGGTCTTAGGACTTGACTTGCAGGGTGGATTGAATCTTCTTTTAGGTGTAAAAACGCAAGAGGCTATAAAAAGCAGATACACAACTTTAGCTTCAGAGATTAATTATTATTCGTTAGATGAGCAGATTTTAATTGATTCACTAAAGAGCAAAGAGGATAGCATTAGTTTTTCTCTATTAGATTCAAATGAAATGCAAAAAATTGATGATTATCTAGCAAAAATACCCGGTTTAGTAGTAAATAAAAATAACTTAGACTATACAATTACGCTAAGTGAAACAGAGTTAATAAATATAGAAAATTTTGCAATAGAACAAGCTATTGGAAATATAAGAAATAGGCTTGATCAATTTGGTCTATCAGAGCCAAGTGTAACTAAGCAAGGAGTAGATTCTATTCTTGTGCAACTGCCCGGCATTAAAACACAAGAAGACGAACAAAGGGCATTGGAGCTAATTAGCAAGGGTGGTCATTTACAGATGATGGCAGTAGATGAGGCTAGAAATGCTAGGGTTAATAATATGACAGCACAAGAAGCAGAAAGCTATGGAGATGTTATTTTGCCATTTGTTAATGATAGCACGCAAAAGATTCTGCTAAAGGCTATACCTGTGCTAGATGGCTCAATGCTAACTGATGCAAGAGCTGCATATGACCAAAATGGACAACCAATTATTAATTTTACGCTAAATTCTCAAGGTGGAAAGATATTTGGTGATTTCTCTGGTAAAAATGTCGGCAATAGAATGGCTGTTGTGCTTGATGGAAAAGTGTATTCAGCACCTGTAATTAGAGAGAGAATAGGTGGTGGCAGTGGGCAAATTAGCGGTGGATTTAGCGTTCAAGAAGCAAGTGATATTGCAATTGCCCTTAGAAGTGGTGCATTACCTGCTCCTATTGTATTGCTGGAGAAAAGAAGTGTTGGTCCTAGCTTGGGTGCTGATAGCATAAAGGCATCTTTAGTAGCATTAATTAGCGGTTCTATACTTGTTATAGTTTTCATGGTTGTGTATTATGGATTAGCAGGAGTTATAGCAAATATCGCACTTGTTGTAAATATACTGCTAATTATTGCTGTTATGTCCTTATTTGGTGCTACGCTTACATTGCCGGGTATGGCTGGAATAATACTTAGTGTCGGTATGGCAGTTGATGCAAATGTTATTATTAATGAAAGAATAAGGGAAGGTTTTAGGGCAGGAGAGAGTTTTATAAAATCGCTTGAAAATGGCTATGCAAATGCTTCAAGGGCGATTTTTGATTCAAATCTTACAGGATTGATTACCGCTGTGTTGTTATATGTATATGGCACTGGTGCCATTAAAGGATTTGCTATTACTATGGCAATTGGAATTATAGCTTCTGTTATTACTGCTATTGTTGGGACGCATGGTATTTTTAGAGCATTACAGAATACTATTTTAAAATCTGGAAATTATTCTCTTTGGTTTGGATATAAAAGGAAAGTATGATGAATTTTTTTAGATATGATAAAGTTTATGATTTTGTAAAAATATCCAGCTATGCAATTGTGTTATCCGCTATCTTGTTTATTACTTCGCTTGTCCTTATGGTTAAGCCCGGCTTTTCGCTTGGGATTGACTTTGCAGGTGGAACTATAATTCAAATTCAATATGATAAACAAGCACCATTACAGCAAATAAGAGGAATCTTGGAAGATATAGAGGCTTATAAGGGTGTGCAAGTTAGTGAATTTGGAGCACCCGAAGAAGTGCTAATTAAGCTACCTACGGCTACTTCTCAAGTGGATAAAAATATAGGCGATGAGATAAGTGAAGCCCTAAAAGAAACTGGTAGCTTTACTATTAGAAGGGTTGATATAGTTGGTCCTAGAGTTGGAGATGAGCTAAAAGAAAAAGGCACTATAGCTTTGATTTTGGCATTAATTTCTATTATGGTATATGTGTCTTATAGATATGAGTGGAGATTTGCTCTAGCTGCTGTATTAGCTTTAGTGCATGATATAGTAATAGCAACTGGTGCTATTATTTTGTTTGATATTGATTTAAATTTAGATGTAATAGCTGCATTGCTCACATTAATAGGATATTCTATCAATGATACGATTATTATATTTGATAGGATTCGTGAGACTATAGGAACTAGGGTTAATAATTCTTTAAGTGATGTGATAAATGAAGCACTATCAGCAACTCTATCAAGGACAATACTTACTTCTTTAACAGTGTTCTTTGTTGTGCTTACATTGTATTTGTTTGGTGGTGAGATAATTGTTGGATTTTCTTTGCCTATGCTTGTTGGCTCTATTGTTGGTAGTTATAGCTCATTATTTGTGGCTAGCAAGCTTGTTGTGCTAATGAAATTTGATTTAAAAAAATACAATCAAAAGTTGGCAGATGCGGAGAAAAAAGCATTGGAGAAGAAAAAAATGCGAGAAATGTATGAGAGGGGTAGAATCTAAATGGATTGGGGTAAGGTTGTTTTTATATTTTTTATTTTAATGAGTTTGACTTCTACTATTGGTTTTTTGTATGACCATAATATGGTAATGCTTTTTATTGCTTGTGGTGTAAATATCATATCTACCATACTTAAAGTTGGAGTTAGAAGCTATATGTCAGCAGAGTTAATGGCAGCATCACTAGTTGCTGATTTACATCTTGTGCCAGCATTTGTTTATATACAGGCTTTTAATGATGTATCAGTTGCTGTTGCATTAGCACTTGGAGCATTAGCTGCAAATGCTGTTTCTATCTTGTTTGTGGCTATTGAGAGTGTTAAGAGTTATAATGATTTTAACTAGGATTTTATATGAAGATAAGAGACATTGAAAAAAAGTGGCAAGACTTTTGGGAAAATAGTGGAGAATATGAACCAAAAGATGATTTTTCTTTACCCAAAAAATATATATTAAGCATGTTTCCTTATCCTAGTGGAAACATTCACATGGGACATGTTAGAAATTATTGTATAAGTGATGCTTTGGCTAGATTCTATAGAAAAAAAGGCTTTAATGTCTTGCATCCTATTGGTTGGGACGCTTTTGGTATGCCTGCTGAAAATGCCGCTATAAAACATAAAACACACCCTAAAGAATGGACATATTCAAATATTGAAAATATGAAAAAGCAACTTTATTCTTTGGGATTTTCATTTTCTAAAAGCAGGGATTTAGCTACTTGCGATCCTATATATTCTAAGTGGGAACAATCATTGTTTATAGATATGTGGGAGAGAGGACTTGTATATAGGAAGAAGGGATTTTTAAATTGGTGTCCTAATGATAAAACGGTCTTAGCAAATGAGCAGGTAATTGAAGGAAAGTGCTGGAGATGTGATACACAAGTAATACAAAAAGAAATGTATCAATATTACATAAAAATTACACAATATGCAGATGAGCTATTAAAATGCCTAGACGAGCTAAAGGATAAATGGCCAAATCAAGTCTTAACAATGCAAAGAAATTGGGTAGGTAAGTCAAATGGTCTTACTTTTAGCTTCAAACTTGAGAAAGCCTGTGGTGATATTAGTGAAGTAGAGGTCTTTACAACTAGGGCTGATACTATTTTTGGGGTTAGCTATTGTGCGTTAGCGCCAGAGCATCCATTGGTTAAGAATCTTTTAGATAGCTTAGATGATGATAGAAAATCAATAATAATTAGAATGCAAAATACATCTAATAAAGATAGATCAATGCAAAAGAAAGAAGGTGTAAGCTTAGGAATAAATGTAATACATCCTCTAACAAATGAGCTAATACCTTTATATGTAGCAAACTTCGTCCTTATGGGATATGGAAGCGGTGCGGTAATGAGTGTGCCTGCACATGATGAGCGTGATTATGAGTTTGCTAAAGAGTATTCTCTTCCTATAAAGCAGGTTATAAAGTCCGATGTGCTTCCATATTGTGATGATGGGGAGCTTATTAATTCTCAAAACTATAATGGCTTAGATTCAAAGAGTGCTAGAGAAAGGATTATTCAATATTTTACGGATAATAATTTGGGAAAAGCAGTTGTAAATTATAAGTTGCGTGATTGGGGTGTGTCGCGTCAAAGATATTGGGGGACACCGATTCCTCTTATACATTGTGATACTTGTGGGATTGTGCCAGAATCTAAGGAGAATCTACCTATAAAACTACCAGAAGATGTAGTAATAGATGGCGAAGGAAATCCGCTTGATAAGCACCATAGCTTTAAGAAATGTATATGTCCAAAGTGTAAAGGAGAAGCAGTTAGAGAGACTGATACTTTAGATACATTTGTTGAATCTAGTTGGTATTTTTTAAGATATACAACTCCGCTAGATAAAAGAGATTCTATGTTGCTTCACAAAGAGAGTGAAGAATATTGGATGAATGTAGATGAGTATGTTGGTGGGATTGAGCATGCAATTTTGCATTTGCTTTATTCTAGATTCTTTACAAAGGTTCTAAGAGATATAGGTTATACAAAATCAAGTGAGCCATTTATGCATTTGCTAACCCAAGGTATGGTTACTAAAGATGGTGCTAAAATGAGTAAAAGTAAGGGCAATGTCGTAGATCCAAATGATATTATTAATGACTATGGAGCTGATAGTGCTAGATTGTTTATACTCTTTGCTGCACCTCCTATAAAAGAGCTAGAATGGAATGATAGTGCGTTAGATGGGGCTTATAGATTCATAAATAGATTGATTTCTAAAGCTAATAATATGAATTTAATAGAGCCTATAGAATCTTTGCCAAACATAGAAGTATCACTTAGTAAAAATGAAAAATATGCTAGAAAAAAGGTATATGAAGCATTAAAGAAAAGCAATGAGGTTTTCTCATCTAGTGAATATCCATTTAATACTCTTATTGCTGCTACAATGGAAGCATTAAATGCTTTAAGTGAGCAAGACAATGTAGATATTTGGCGCGAGGGTTATTTTATATTATTAAATATTTTAGAGCCGATAATACCGCATATCTGTTGGGAACTAAGCGATAAATGTTTCAAAAGAGCCAACTTCTGTGATATACCAGTAAAGCAAGAGGCTTTAAAAGAGGATAGCATAATGTTAGCAGTAACTATAAATGGTAAAAGGCGTGGCGAGATTGAAGTAGAGCTTGGAATCTCAAATGAAGAAATACTTATAAAAGCAAAAGAATCTGTTGCAAAATGGTTGGAAGACAAAGAGATTTTAAAGGAAATTGTTGTTCCAAATAAGCTTGTAAATTTGGTGGTTAAATAATGAGATATGTTTTTTTATCAATAGCTTTATTTTTGGTTGGTTGTGGTTATAAGCCCATGTCTCATCATGTAAGAGAGAATCTAGGTAATAGCGTGTTTATAGAAGTAAAGATAGACACTAGAGATCCTCAAAATAGTGTTATTTTAAAAGATGAAATGTCTAAGATGATATTTGAAAAATTTCACCTAGATATAGCAGATAAGAATGAAGCTGATAATATAATTGAAGCTGAGATTAAAGATATTACATTTTCATCTTTGGCGGAGAATACTTCGGGGTTTGCGACATTTTATAGATGTGAAGTTGTAGTTGAGTTTAAATACTCTACAAAAGATAATCAAAAAACTAGAATCTTTACAAAAAGAGGTGGATACAATTTATCTTTAGGAGATAGCTCAATAATTACAGATTCTATTAGAATGGAAGCTATAAACAAGGCAGCCCTAAAGGCACTAGAAGGATTTATATCACAAGTGGGGATTGAGTTAAGATAATGCAAAATATACAATTAATAGCTAGAGAAGCTTTAAAATTATTAGTGGCAAACAAAAAAGAGCCTACACCAGAGGCATATAAAGAGGCATTTTATGCACAAGCTAGAAAGTTAGATCCAAACTTTGTAGAGGATAGCAGTAGTTTGGATTTACCAAAATTACTATCAATGATTGAAACTGATGTAAAAGAGGAGTTTAATAGAAGCTTTAAAGATAAAGATGAACTATCAATCTATCTTATAAAATCATTAAATAGAGTTTTTGTATATAAGAAAAATTTTAATTTGCAACTAGATTTTGCTAAGTTTTTTTTGCGTATTTTATGCACACACCCAGATAAGGAAGTAAGCACATTAGCAAAGGGGCATTTATTAGATATAGATAAGTTGAATTTTAACTCTATGAATGTGTGGAGAGAAAAATGGCTAGAACAAATAAAGAAGATATCCGAGTTTGAGTTTTTGGATTTAGTTGTTGGCTTAGAGGCTATTGTAGCGTTTGAGGTGGATAATGATGATTTTAAAATATATCAAAATGAAGTAGCAAAATATCTAAGAGATAATAAACCATCAAAAAGTAAGCAATTAGAGTTATTTAGAAAACTAGAAATGACTTTAAAATTAATGTCAAGTAGGCAACCTCAAGTTCAAAGTGAGCCAACTATTAAACAACAAGCACCTATCCCAAAAAAAGTACCTCTAAAATACGCAAATAGTTTAACTTTGCCTATTGATTCTACTACTACACTTATGGATAAAAGTGGTATGGGAGATGTGTTGCATTTTGCAGAGAGTGAATTTAGCAAGAATAATATTGATTATGCTGTAATTGTCTTTGGGATCGCATCTTATAGTAGTGTCATATCAGAGTATGGACAAGAAGCCGGCAAGAGAGTTTTATCTACGCTTGGGAGATTGCTTAAACAATATAGTAATGATAGAGATTTAATTGCATATAACGGAAATGATGAGTTTATCGCTTGTTTGCTTGATAGGAGCGATAAAGAGGCATTAGAGTTTATAAAAATGCTAGATGAAGTTGTAGAAAAAAGTGTGTTTATATATCAACAAACAAGAATAAATATAAATCTAACCGCACAATTATCAAGTCGTGCAAATGAGACTAGTTTAGATTTTATGACTAAAAAGTTATTAGATGAGTTTAATAAACACAAAGAATCTCAAGGAATTATTAAAGCTTAGAGATGAATTTGCTTAATTATTTAGCTAAAAAAGAAGAAGAATATAGGGACTTTGATCCTCTAAGGGCTCCATATATTTTCTCTAAACTAGCTAAAGATTCTAAGAATCTAAGTAATCCAAAATGTAAAATCATACAAATACTTGGCACTAATGGTAAGGGAAGCACGGGGAGATTTTTAGCCCTTATGCTTAGGGCTTTTGGATTTAGTGTTGGTCATTTTACTTCACCTCATTTACTAAGTGTATGTGAGAGATTCTGGCTAAATGGCGAGAATCTTAAGCTTAATGTATTAGATGAAGCATTAAATAAATTTGATTTTGAAGTCTTAGAGGAAGCTAGCTATTTTGAGATTCTGACATTTTTGTCTTTAGAGGTCTTTTCTTCTTGTGATTACTTTATATGTGAGGCTGGGCTTGGAGGAGAGTATGATTCAACTGCTACATGCTTTAAAAGCTATATGAAAGTTTTTACAAAAATTGATTTTGACCATCAAGATAGGTTAGGAAATAGTATAAGAGAAATAGCAACAACAAAGCTAAATGCCATAAGTGTAGAAAATAAATGTGTGTTTGTAGGGATACAAGAACATAATGAAGTCTATAACATAGCTACAAATATAGCAACTCTAAAAAATGTGAAACTTAAAACAATAAAGACAATTCCGCAATATATTAAAGATTATTGCAAGTTAAATAATTATCCACCTTATCAATATGAAAATTTAACTCTAGCAAGTGCTGTGTTGTGCGAACTTGGGATTGACAAAGAGAGTTTGTATAAGATTCCAAAGCTAGATTTGTTAGGTAGAATGCAAAAACTAAGAGATAATGTTTATCTTGATGTAGCACATAATGTAAGTGGTGCTAAGGAAATATTGGAAGTTTTTAGAAATTCTAAAATTATTTTGGTTTATAATTCATACTTTGATAAAAATCCATTTGAGATTTTAAAAATATTGCGTCCAATAATAGAGAGAGTAGAGATTTTTGAAGTGAAAGACAACCAAAGAATTATTACTAAAGATAGCCTTTGTGAAATTTTAGATTCATTGCATATAAAATATTGTGATTTTGAATCCATAAATAGCAATCATACTTATTTGGTATGTGGGTCATTTAGTGTAGTTGGCGAGTTTTTGAGTATGGGGTTTTAAATGGTTAAGAATCGCTTTGTTATCACAATTACTGATATTAATGGTTCTAAGCAATACAATATTCATCAATATATGAAGCAAATTGTGCTTTATATTATATTATTAATTATTGCTATATTTTTGTTTAGCTTTGTTTCAATTAGGCTATTGTTAAATGAAGTTAAAGAAATAGAAAATAAACGCGATTTAATGCAACAAGAATATCTAAAAATAAATGATAAAAACGAAAAACTCCAAGCACTAATTGAAGAAAAAACTGATGAGTTAGTAAAAGTATCTGATAGGATAGAGGATTTAGAAGGCATAGTTGGGCTCAGTAATGAAACTAGAGATGTGTCTGATTTGAGTTTAATTGAGAGGGTTGATTTAGCTAGTATTACAGGGGCACAAAAGGCGTTTGTAATGCAATTAATCCCAAATGGTGTTCCAATACGGAGTGAATATAGAACGACCGCTAAGTGGGGAAGTAGAGTGCATCCTATATTAAAGAGGGTTCATTCTCATACAGGTATTGACTATGGAGTTCCTATTGGAACACCAGTATATGCTCCTGCTGATGGCGTAGCTGACTTTACAGGCAATGGATATAATGGCGGATATGGAATTATGGTAAAATTGGAGCACTCTTTTGGATTTAAGACTTTTTATGCACATTTAAATAAAATTGTAGTCAAAAAAGGTGAGTTTGTAAGGAGGGGACAACTTATAGCATATACTGGAAATACAGGTAGGAGTACCGGACCTCATTTGCATTATGAAATTAGGCATTTGGGGAGGGATTTAGACCCAGAGCCATTTACGGAATGGACTATGAAGAACTATACTCAAATTTTTGAAAAGGAGGCAAGTATAAAATGGCAATCTTTGCTAACAATGATAAACAAGTTATCGGAAATTCGGGAAACACCAGCATTATCGCTCAAGGCACAAGAATAAAGGGTGATATAATTAGTGAGTGTAATTTACATATTGATGGCACATTAGAGGGCAATATAATTGCTAAAAATAATGTGGTAATAGGTAGAAATGGTAATGTAAATGGAAGTATAAATACTGAACATTTAGTTGTTAGTGGTAAGTTGCTCGGAAATTGTGATTGTAATATTGTAGAGATTTTACCTCAAGGTAGAATCGATGGCGAGATTGCCGCAAGAGAGCTTATTATAGAGAAGTCAGCAGAGTTTGTTGGTCAAAGTTTGGTGCATAAAGGCAATGAGTATCAAAGTGCTTATGATAGTAGCTCACAAGGAACTATACCGCTTATAAGCAAAAAAGACGATGCTAAATCAGAGTAGTATTTATGATGTATTAAGCAACATAGATAATTTTGATAAAAAATATAGTAATGGGCTTGTTGTTCTAACTTGCGATAAATATGAAGCACAAAAATTAAGTGATGTAGCTACATTTCTTGGTTTTAGTGCTTTTGTTCTACCTGATTTTAGGGTTGTCTTTGGCGAGGATCTTAGAGCTTATAAAGATGAGTTAAGTGAGATATTATCCACGCTAAAGAGATTCTATAATGCTAAAAGTAAAAAGATTTTATTCTCTCCACTTCAAAGTTTATTGTGTAATTATCCAAAAAAAGAATTGCTTGATGGTTTTTTTATACAAGTTGGGGATATTTTAGATTTAAGTGATTTAAAAAATAAACTTTTTTTGTTTGGTTATGAGTTTGTTGATTTGGTTGAAGTTGATAAAGAAGTGTCAGTTAGAGGGGATATTATAGATATTTTCTTGCCAAATTATGAGAATCCTTTAAGGATTAGCCTATTTGACAATGAAGTTGAAAGTCTAAAATTCTTTGATGTTAATTCTCAAATGTCAATTGGACAAGAGGTTAAAAACATAGAAATATCTCCTGCATTTTTTAACCTTACAACAGAAATTTATGAAGAATTAATAGAAGCAATTTCAAGCAAAATAAAAACTGATAGTATTTTTAGTAATAATGATTTAATTGCCTCATATGGACTTTGGTATTTAAAAGATTCTATTAATATTATTAATTCTTATCCTTTTATTCTTGGCTCTGAAGTTAAAGTTTTAGCTAAGGAATTGCATGAATTTAGTGATCAAAATAACGCAGTCTTAGATAATGTTTTAGCAAGTTGTGAGCTTTTAGATTCGCAAAATTATGAGGACTTTGAATATTCATTTAATAATGTTTTACAATTTTTAGAATTTCACAAAAACAAAAAAATAACAATCATCGCAAAAACAGAAGCGCAAGTGAGACAAACTGGAATCTCTTTGCAGGAAAATTATGATTTCATCTTAGATTCTGAGCTTGGAATTTGGATTTTAGGTAAAGATGAAGTTATTTTATCGCTAAATTCAACTACAAAGCAAAAGAAAAAAAGACAAAGCAAGATTCTCCTAGATGAGCTAAAAAGCGGTGATTATGTAGTGCATATTGATTATGGAGTAGCTATTTTTAGCGGTCTTGTATGTGCGAATATCTTTGGTGCTAAGAGGGACTTTATAGAGCTTAGATATCAAGGTGAAGATAAACTACTTTTACCGGTTGAGAATCTTGATAGGATTGATAGATATATTTCAGATGGTGGGATTCCGATTTTAGATAGGCTTGGCAAAGGTTCATTTGCAAAGCTTAAAGAAAAGGTAAAAGAAAAGCTATTTTTAATAGCCAATGAAATTATCTCGCTTGCTGCAAAAAGAGAGTTAATAGATGGTATTAAAATAGATACAAATAAAGAAGAGATTCTTATCTTTCAAAGTAAGAGTGGCTTTGTCTATACTGATGATCAAAGCAATGCAATAAAAGAAATCTTTAATGATATTTCAAGTGCTAGGGTCATGGATAGGCTCCTTAGTGGAGATGTTGGGTTTGGTAAGACTGAAGTTGCTATGAACGCTATGTTTGCAACATATCTAAGTGGTTATCAATCAGCCATTATTGCACCAACAACACTTCTTGCATATCAGCATTTTAATACTATTGCAGATAGATTTAGAGAGTTTGGAATTAGAGTTGCTAGGCTTGATAGATATGTAAGCACAAAGAAAAAAAAGACAACTTTAGAAGGCTTAGCCAATGGTAGTATAGATGTAGTAGTTGGCACTCATGCTATATTTTCTGCTAGTTTTAAGAATCTTGCTTTAATAGTTGTTGATGAAGAACATAAATTTGGCGTAAAGCAAAAAGAAAAAATAAAAGAAATAAGCAAAGATACGCATCTGCTAACAATGTCAGCAACTCCTATACCTAGAACTCTAAATATGGCATTATCAAAAATAAAATCTCTAAGTGAGCTAAAAATCTCTCCAAAAGATAGGCTTCCGATTCGAACATTTATAAAAGAGTATTCTAGTGCCCTTTTAAAAGAGGTACTTTTTAGAGAGTTTAGGCGTAATGGGCAGGTGTTTTATATTCATAATAATATCTCTTCAATAGAAAATAAAAAAGAAGAAATACTGCAAATTGTGCCAAATGCAAAAATAGCAATTTTGCATTCTCAAATTTCTGCAAATGATAGTGAAAATATAATCATGGATTTTGCAAATGGTAAATATCAAATTTTGCTTTGCACTTCAATAGTTGAATCTGGGATTCATTTGCCAAATACAAATACTATTATAGTAGATAGGAGTGATTGTTTTGGGATTGCTGATTTACATCAACTAAGGGGTAGAGTTGGGAGAGGCAATAAAGAAGGGTTTTGTTATTTTTTAGTAGAGGATTTTACAAAAATTACACAAGAGGCACAAAAGAGACTTTTTGCTTTAGAGAGGAATTCTTACCTTGGAAGTGGTGGGGCATTAGCATATCATGATTTAGAAATAAGAGGAGGGGGGAATCTCCTAGGCGAAGCACAAAGTGGACATATTAAAAATATAGGTTATTCCTTATATCTAAGAATGTTAGAAGAAGCAATATACACTCTAAGCGGTAATGTTAAGGAAGAAAAAGCAAATGTAGATGTAAAGTTATCTGTAACTGCATTTTTGAATGCTGAACTAATAGATACAGAGAGGATAAGGCTTGAAATATATAGGAGGCTATCTAGATGTGAAGAAATAGATGAAGTATATTTAATTGAGAGAGAAATTGAAGAAAGATTTGGTAAGTTAGATATTTATACAAGGCAGTTTATAGAACTAATTTTAATTAAAATAGAAGCAAGGAATCATGGAATTAGTAGTATATTAAACTATGGTCAAAATATAACTTTTGTTAAAAATAATGGAAATAAAGAAAGTATCAGTGCAAATAGCAAAGATGAAGATGATATTTTAAAATGTGTATTTGATTATTTTAAAAATTTAAAAAAGGCTAAATAGTGAGATTTGGATTTATAGGTGATATTGTTGGTAAGATAGGCAGGAATCTTATTAAGGAGTATTTACAAGAAGCAAGAGAGATTCATAAACTAGACTTTGTAATTGCAAATGGAGAAAATGCAAGTCATGGTTTTGGGCTTGGTGTGAATGCGTATTTAGAACTTAGCGGATATGGGATTGATATATTTACAAGCGGGAATCATATATGGGATAAAAGGGACATTGTATCAATATTGCAAAAAGAAGATTCAAATGTATTACGTCCTCATAACTATCCACAGGGTGTTGTAGGTAGTGGAATCTTTAGAGGTGAGATACAAAACACTAAAGAGAAATATGCTGTGCTGAATATAATGGGTAATTTTTCTATGCCACAATGTGATAATGCCTTTATTTGTGCTAGAGATTCTGTAGAGAGTTTGAGGAATGAGGGTATTAGAAATATAATTCTTGACTTTCACGCTGAAGCTAGTAGCGAAAAGAGGGCTATGTTTATGATGCTAAAGGGTAAGGTCGGTGCTATTTTTGGGACACATACTCATATAGGAAGCGATGATTTGGAGATATTCTCTGGGACATTTGGTGTTAGTGATGTTGGGCTTAGTGGGGCTAGAGAGAGTGTTATTGGAATGAGAGAAAATGAGAGTATTGAGAGATTTCTAACAGGGATTCCAAATAGATTTGTAGTGCCAGAAGAAAAAGGGATTCCTAGTATTTTTCAGATGATAGTATGTGAGTTAGAAGATGGAATATGCAAAGAAGCATATAAGCTAAAAGCCGTTGATGGCGGAAAGATAGAAAGAACAATTAACGCTTTAGGGAGAAGATGTGAGAGAAATAGTTGATTTACTAAAAGCAAATAATGAAATAAAAATAATAAACAAACCACTTGATGTAAATTTAGAGATTCCGCATTTGGCGTATTTAGAAGTTAAGAAAAAAGATTCTAAGGCTTTATTATTTACAAAGCCAATAAATAAAGAAAAAGGCATAGAGTATGATGTGCCAGTATTAATGAATCTCTTTGGATCTTTTAGTAGGGTTAAATTGCTAATTGGTGATGTAGAGCATATATCAAAAGATATTGCATTTTTATTAAAGTTAAAACCGCCAAAAAATTTCACTGAAGCATTATATATGCTACCAAAATTATTAAAGCTTAGATTCCTGTCTCCTAAAAATGTCAAACATGGTCTATCGCAAGAGATAGTAAAGCTAGGTGATGAAGTAAATTTAGATGAGATTCCTATTTTAAAGACATGGGAGCATGATGGTGGAGCGTTTATCACTATGGGGCAGTGCTATACACAAAGCTTAGATGGCAAGGTTAAGAATCTTGGTATGTATAGATTGCAAGTGTATGATAGGAATCATTTAGGACTTCATTGGCAGATACATAAAGATTCAGTAGAAATATTAGAAGAATACAAAAAAGCAGGACAAAAAATGCCTGTAAGTATAGCAATAGGAGGGGATGCACTATATACTTGGTGTGCTACTGCACCGCTTCCTTATGGAATCTTTGAGCTTATGTTGTATGGATTCATAAAAGGTCGTAAGGTAAAAATGCTAAAGTGTATTACAAATGACATTAGTGTGCCTTATGATTGTGATTATGTTATTGAAGGATTCGTAGAGCCAGAGCTTAGAGATGAGGGTAGATTTGGTGATCATACTGGATTTTATACTCCTATTGAACCATATCCTGTGCTTAAAGTTAGTGCAATTACAAGAAAGAAAAATCCAATATATCTAGCAAGTGTAGTAGGTAAGCCACCACTAGAAGATAAGTATCTTGGCTATCCAACTGAAAGAATCTTCTTGCCACTTTTACAAACAACTACTCCTAATTTAATTGATTATTATATGCCTGAAAATGGAGTTTTTCATAATTTGATACTTGCAAAGATAAAGGCTAGATTCCCAAGTGCTGCAAAGCAGAGTATGCATAGTTTTTGGGGGGTTGGTCAGATGAGCTTTGTAAAACATGCAATTTTTGTAGGCGAAGATGCTCCGGCTTTAGATTCTAAAAGTATAGCACCTTATATTTTGGATAGATTTAGTGTGGATAATTGCCTCTTTAGCGAGGGTGTATGTGATGCATTAGACCATGCTTCTCCAAGCTTTGCTGAAGGTGGTAAATTGGGAATTGATTGCACTAAGGTTTCTATGTTAGATAGTGTAGAGATATTATTAGATGATAAATTAAAAGAAAAGCTAGAGAATGTCTTTAATGGCGTCTCTTTAGTTAAGCAACACTATTGCGAGAGTAAAAATCCAATTACATTGCTTGGAGTTGATAAGAAAAGTTGCATTTGGGATTCTTTTAGAGAAGATGAGATTGTAAAACTATCTAAGAGCTTAAGAATCTTAGTTGTGCTTGATGTATCGCAGAATGACTTTGATAATTTGTATATGATTTTATGGAGGGTTGTTAATAATATAGATAGCAAAAGAGATATTAAAATCATAGGTAATATAATAATAATTGATGCAACAAATAAGAATATAAGTGATGGATATACAAGAGAGTGGCCTATGGAGACTAATTGCAACAAAGAAGTGCTAGATAGGTTAGAGAAAATGGGATTGCTTGATGATATAGAGGATTTGCGAGAATTTTATAGAAAGTTTCATATAGATAAGTCTTACTACACAAAGACTTAACACATTTTTGCAACAATAAATAAAATCATTTTAAAGGTTTTATTATGGCAAACAGCTCAAATATGAGTCGTAATACATACATTGGCGATATAAGTAGGATAGTGAATTCTCTAAAAGAAGATAATTTAGATGAATCTGTAATAAGAAGAAGAATGAAAAAAGAATTCGCACAAAAAACTAGTGTAGGTGAGACAATAGCGTTATATGTATTGGGAATCTCTTTTGTTTTTATGGTTGTATTTGGTATGCATATATGCTATGCAACGATAATGTGGGAAGCTGATATTTATAATTTTTGGGATAGATTCTCACCTTATTTTTCTATGATTATTTTCTTTGCTTTATGTTTGGTGGTTTTTGTTATTTTTGTGGTTTTTATGAGATTCTTTGTTGATTATTTTAGGTATTTTAAGGCACTTGATGAAAGTTTTGGATATAACTTTTATTTGAGGCTTTTTAGGGGATTGTGTATTTTTGCTTTGGTGTTTGTTGGCGTGTTTTTAATGGTTGTGTTATTTTCTAGTTGGCAGATTTCTAATATTTATAATGTAAGATTTGATATTACTTTAATTAATGTTTTGGGGGAAATTTTTGATTGAAAGATGTAGGCTGTATTAAAAGGCTAGAGATTGCCAAGATAGTATCTATTGGTGCTTATTTAAAAAAAGATGATTCATTGGTTTTATTACCTGTTAGATATTTATCTTCTACTTTAAAAGAGGGTGATTTTGTAGATGTATTTTTATACACAGATTCAGAAGATAGGTTAATTGCTACTACCTTGAATCCTTTGGCGCTTCTTGGCGAAATTGCAGCTTTAAGGATAGTTGATAAAAATAATTATGGTTGCTTTTTGGATCTTGGAATTGCTAAGGATATTTTTATGCCCACTAAAAGCTCTGAACCATATAAAGTTGGAAGTTATGTTGTTGTGTTTATAGACAAAGATAAAGAAGGTAGGCTAATAGCTAGACATAATATTAAATCATATTTAAAAAATATAAAAGATTCTAGCTTAAAGGTGTTTTGCAAGGTTTCTATTTTGCCGTTTAAAAGAACAAACTTGGGTTATGAATGTGTAATAAATGGTAAATATCTTGGACTTGTATATCACAATGAAGTGTTTATTAAAGATTTTTTGTTTAATAAACAAGTAGGATATATCAAAAGAATTTATAAAGATGGCAAATGTGATTTGTCTCTAAAACCACCTATGGAAAAGAGCAAAAGTCAAGCAGAGAGGGTTTTTATGATTTTAAAGTCAAATGGTGGAGTTATGAAGTTTGGTTACGATAGTAGTCCGCAAGAGATTTTGGAAGTCTTTGAGATGAGTAAAAAATCTTTTAAAAAATCATTAAGCGATCTAATAACAGAACATAAAATTGAAGTCTTTGATAATTGTTATATTAGGATTCTATATTAAATAAAATCTTTCTATTTTATTTATAAATTATATAAGTTTTGATAGCCTTTTGTTGTATTTCAAATTTTAGGAGAGGTTAATGAAGAAAAACATTGTTTTTTTTGAAGCAAAAGGTGGAAGCGATAAGGGTGCTGATGGACACAGAAAAGATACGATGCCTATGGTAAATGCTTTACAGGCAAAGGGTTGGAATGCTGAGGTTGTATTTTTTGATGATGATATTTTAAGAAATGAATCTGAAAGAAATAAAATCTATGAATACGTAAGAGATAATGCAGATGGATATGTATCTCGTGTAAATCCGGGGAATCTTAGAGAAGAGAAACTTTATTTTGATGTGTTAAGAAAACTATGTGCTGATGGGCTAGTTGGTATGCCACATCCTGATGCAATGATAGGCTATGGTGCTAAAGATGCACTAACAAAACTAGCAGATACTGACCTTGTGCCAAGTGATACTTATGCGTATTACGATCCAAAAGAAGCACAAAGAATCGGTGTAGTAATGAGTGATAAGCATGATTTTAAAAAGACTTTTCCAAAAACTCTAGCTAAAGGCGAGAGAGTGCTAAAGCAAAATAGAGGTTCAACTGGTGAAGGTATTTGGAGAGTTAGACTAGAATCTGCTGATATGTATAATAAGTGTGAATCTCTACCGCTTGATACAAAAATAATATGCACAGAAGCAAAAGATAACCACACAGAAGAAAGACAACTTGGTGAGTTTATGGATTTTTGTGAGCATTATTTAGTAGGTGATAATGGTATGCTTGTTGATATGACATTCTTACCAAGAATTAAAGAGGGAGAAATTAGAATCTTAATGCTTTATAAAACTCCTGTATATGTTGTGCATAAAAAACCAGCTGAAGGTGGCGATGCATTCTCTGCTACACTCTTTAGTGGTGCGAAGTATAGATATGATGAGCCAAAAGATTGGCAAAGTCTTATTGATTGGTTCTTAGTACAATTACCTGATATTAGAAGTAAGCTTGGAAATTATGATTTACCACTTATTTGGACTGCAGATTTTATCCTAGATACAGATAGTAATGGTAAGGATAAATATGTTCTTGGTGAGATTAACTGCTCTTGTGTTGGCTTTACAAGCCCTGAAGAATTTATGGCAAAAATAGCTGTTATGGTTGGTGATAATATCGTTGATATTGTTAGCGAGAAAAAAGCATAAACCTATAAAAATAGTTAGCATTAAGCTAGCTATTTCTTCTTAAAAATTAATTTTTATTTTACTTTTTGTTTAGTTTTGAAATATCCAATAAAATTCATGTAACACTACAATCCCTTATTATTTGATATGTAACTTATGTTTAATTTTTTTTGTAAAATATTTATAACTTTTTATAATAGGTTTCAAAAATAAAAAAAGTATTTTTTAAACAACATTGATTTAAACTATATAAAATTACGCAATAAAAGGAGTTTCAAGTGGGTTTTATTGAAGAGTATAATAATCATGTAAATGAAAGAAAGAATCAAAATATACCGCCTTTGCCACTTAATAAAAAACAAGTATTAGAAGTAGTAGAACTATTAAAGAGCGGGAGTAATACAGAATTTTTGGTTGATTTACTTGCAAATAGAGTATCTCCAGGCGTTGATGAGGCAGCACAGGTTAAAGCACAATTTTTAGACGATATAGTAAAAAATAAGATAGAAGTTAAAGGAATTTCAAAAGAATATGCAATAGAGCTTCTAGGAAGTATGCTTGGTGGATATAATATTGCACCATTAATAGAAGCTTTAAAAGTCAATGATGATATAGCCAAATGTGCTGCAAGTGCTTTAAAAAACATTATATTAGTTTATGAATCTTTTAATGATATTGTAGAGCTTAGTAAAAGTAATAAATATGCAAAAGAAGTGCTAGAATCTTGGGCGAATGCAGAGTGGTTTTTAAATAAAAAAGCACTAGATGAAAAAATTACTGCTGTTGTATTTAAAATCGATGGAGAGACAAACACAGATGATCTGAGCCCAGCAAGTGATGCATTTACAAGAAGTGATATACCGCTTCACGCTCAAGCGATGCTAAAGAATAGAACTGAAAATGCATTTTCTAGGATTGAGGAGCTAAAAGAAAAAGGTTACCCATTAGTTTATGTTGGTGATGTTGTTGGAACTGGTAGCTCAAGGAAATCAGCATGTAATTCTCTAGTGTGGCACATGGGTAGAGATATACCATATATACCAAATAAAAAATCTGGTGGTTTGGTTATAGGCAGTGTTATAGCACCTATTTTCTTTAATACATGTGAAGATAGTGGTTGTCTGCCAATCATAGCTCCTGTAGATGAGTTAAATGAAGGAGATGTAATTGAGATATATCCATTTAAAGGCGAGATTGTTAAAAATGGTAGTGTTGTATCAAAGTTTGATTTAAAGCCAAATACTCTTGCTGATGAGATTCGTGCTGGTGGCAGAATAAATCTAATTATAGGCAGGGGATTGACTGCTAGGGCTAGAGAAGTATTGGGAATGGATAGAGAGAATATTTTTGCTAAGCCTACAAGTAGCTTACAAGAGGCGAAAGGATATACACTAGCACAAAAGATGGTAGGTAGAGCTTGTGGTGTGGCTGGAGTGTTGCCCGGAACTTATTGTGAGCCTCTAGTAACAACTGTTGGAAGCCAAGATACAACAGGTGCTATGACAAGAGATGAAGTAAAGGAATTAGCCTCTTTAGGATTTAGTGCGGATTTTGTTTTGCAAAGTTTTTGTCATACTGCAGCTTATCCAAAACCTGCAGATGTAGAACTACAAGCGACTTTGCCTACATTTATGAGCAGTAGAGGTGGTGTAGCACTTAGAGCAGGAGATGGAGTTATTCACTCTTGGCTAAATAGAATGGTATTGCCTGATACTATAGGCACTGGTGGGGATTCTCATACTAGATTCCCTATTGGTATTAGCTTCCCTGCTGGTAGTGGGCTTGTAGCATTTGCTGCTGTTACTGGTTCTATGCCACTTGATATGCCCCAATCAGTACTTGTTAGATTCAAAGGAGAAATGCAAAAGGGAATAACCCTAAGAGATCTAGTAAATGCAATACCATATTATGCCATTAAGCAAGGATTGCTAACCGTTGAAAAGAAGGGAAAGAAAAATATATTTAGTGGCAAGATATTGGAAATAGAGGGGTTAGAAAACTTAAAAGTAGAACAAGCCTTTGAGCTAAGTGATGCTAGTGCAGAGAGAAGTGCTGCAGCATGTACAGTTTCACTAAATAAAGAACCAATAATTGAATATCTAAAATCAAATATAACACTTATAGAGGCAATGATTGAATCTGGCTATGAAGACTCTAGGACACTAAAGAGAAGAGCTCAAAAAATGCAAGAATGGATAGATAATCCACAACTATTAAAAGCAGATAAAGATGCAGAATATGCGGCAATTATAGAAATAGACTTAAATGAAATTACAGAGCCTATTTTAGCTTGTCCTAATGATCCAGATGATGTAGCTACATTAAGCGAGATACTATCAAACCCAAATAGACCTAAAAAAATAGATGAGGTATTTGTCGGAAGTTGTATGACAAATATAGGACACTATAGAGCATTAGGTGAAGTATTAAGAGGCGAAGGTATGGTTCCTACTACGCTTTGGGTTGCACCTCCAACCAAAATGGACGCTAAGCAGCTTAGTGATGAAGGATATTATTCTCTCTTTGGTGCAGCTGGAGCTAGAATTGAAGTGCCCGGTTGTAGCTTATGCATGGGGAATCAGGCTAGAGTTAGGGATAATGCAGTGGTATTTTCCACTTCTACTAGAAATTTTGATAATAGAATGGGAAAAGGTGCACAAGTATATCTTGGAAGTGCAGAACTTGCAGCTATATGTGCCTTGCTTGGTAGAATCCCAACTAAAGATGAATATTTGGAGTTAATTCCAAAGAAAATAGAAGGCAAGAGTGAAGATATTTATAAGTATTTGAATTTCAATTTAATATCTGATTTTAGGCTTAAATAGTGTATAATTATTTTTTATTTGTTAATTATATTAACAAATAAAAAATATTACTTAATGTTTAGGAGGATGAACATGCGTTTTATACATGCAGTGTTAAGTATGTGTTTGGTTGGCTCTTTAAGTGCTAATCCATTAATTGATGAGGCTAAGAATGCTGGTCTTGTTCCACTACCAAAGGATCAAAAAGGTGTTGAGAAAATCTTGACTGATCTTGGTGTTGAATTTAGTAAATTTACAGAAGAAAAGGCAGAGTTAGGCAAAAAGCTATATTTTGAACCTAGACTTTCGAAAAGTGGTATTATATCCTGTAATACATGCCATAATTTAGGGCTTGGTGGCACAGATGGAATTTCTGCTGCGGTTGGTCATAAATGGGTGGCAAATCCACATCATCTAAATTCTCCAACGGTTTATAACTCTGTATTAAATTCATCTCAATTTTGGGATGGCAGAGCAGGGACATTAGCAGATCAAGCGAAGGGTCCAATTGAAGCAGAACCAGAAATGGCTACACCTGCAAAATTAGCTGTTGAGAAGATATCGTCATTACCAGAGTATGTAAGCGAGTTTAAAAAGATATATGGCAAAAGTGGTGTTACATTTGACAATATAGCTGATGCTATTGCTACTTTTGAAAGAACTCTTATAACTCCTTCAAGATTTGATGAGTTTTTAGAGGGAAATGAAAAAGCATTAACTAAGAAAGAGCAAGAAGGTTTGAGGCTGTTTATAGATAAAGGTTGTATTGCGTGTCATAATGGCGTAAATCTAGGTGGTAGTATGCAGGCATTCCAAATTGCAAATAAATATAAATTTGCTCATCTAGGAGATTTTAAGGGAGATGAAAATGGAATGGTAAAAACTCCTACTTTAAGAAATATTACAGAGACTGCTCCTTATTTCCACAATGGTGCGATTTGGTCTTTAAACGAAGCTATTAGAGAAATGGGAAGTGTTCAGCTTGGTATTAATATTTCCAAAAAAGAGGCAGCAACAATTGAAGAATTCTTAAAATCTTTAACCGGAAAGAAACCTGAAATTACATATCCACAATTGCCAGTTTCAACAGAAAAAACTCCAAAGCCTGAGCTTTAATTAAATACCACATTATGTGGTATTTAATGCTATGTTTTGTTTTTGATTAAATTATCGTTGTCTTAAATTTAAAATCTTAAGAATCTTTGCCTTCTATTGTTTCTACAATTTTTATTTTGATTATTTTGTCATTTTGCTTGATTTTAGATAGCACTTGCAGACTTTCTTTATCTTTTATTTGTCCAAAAATAGTGTGCATACCATCTAAATGTGGCTGTGGTGCGAAGCATATAAAAAATTGACTGCCTCCAGTGTCTTTTCCAGCGTGTGCCATAGATAGAGTTCCTGCTAGATGTTTGCTTGTATTATTTTGACATTCGCATTTTATTCTATATCCAGGACCACCTCTGCCATCTCCATTTGGACAACCTCCTTGTGCTACGAATCCTTTAATTACTCTATGAAAGTTTAAGTTGTTATAAAATCCGCTATTTGCGAGTGAAGCAAAATTTGCAATTGTATTTGGTGCTTCTTGTGTTAAAAGTTCAAATATCATATCACCATTTTCTGTGCTAATAATTGCATATTTTAATTTTTCTAATTCTTCTTTTGATGTATTAAATTCTTTTAATTCCATGTAAGCTCCTTATTTTTTTGTTATATTTTTTATTGTAGTATTTTAAGTATTAATTATTACTTGAAGTGCGTATTTTTGGGATTATTTTATGAGTAGGATTCTATTTTTTTTGTTTTTTTTGTTTGATTGTGCATTTGCCTCATATCCTTTGTGGTTAAAAGATGGCTTAAAGATTCAAACAACATTTGAAGATTCTAATTTTACTAAAGGCTATGGAATAGTTTTTGAAGATGGATTGGTATTAACTAGTGCATCAGTTGTGTATAGCAAGAGTAGGGCAAATGATATATTGCTCTATCATTCTGAATCATTTGATGAACCAATCTCATGCCTTAGTCATGCTGATATTATTGCATTAGATGATGGTTTGGATATTGCTATATTAAAGCCGACTAAATTTACAGACATATATTGCAATATCATGCCAGAACCAAATGCTAGGTCGTTACATTTTAAAAACAGGACATTTAAACTGCTAGTTGAGCCATTTAATTTACCAGTTAATAGCAGGATTGAGATTTCATATTTTTTAGAACAAGACTGGCTTGAGTTTGGGAGAGAGAGGATGTGGTTTGATGATTATATAAAGTTAGACGCAAGTGATATTTTAGGAATGCCATTATTTGTTGAAGATGAATTTTTGGGAATTGTATCTAAAAAACACAAAAACAATATACTGAAACATGGAGAGATTTTGGGATTTATATGTGAGGTTTCAAATAAAACTAGTGTTTTTAAAGATTATAGAAGCGTTTTAGAGTTTTGTAGTAGAAACATTAAGTAAAATCAAGCTAGAATATACCACATGAAATAAGCAAGAGGTATCGTTAAATGAGCGATTTATTAAACCAAGATATACAAAATGTAAATATAGAAGATTCAATTAAAGAAAGCTACTTAGATTATTCTATGAGCGTTATTGTTGGGCGTGCATTGCCAGATGCTAGAGATGGTCTTAAGCCGGTGCATAGGAGAATTATCTATGCTATGTATGAGCTTGGGGTTACTTCAAAGGCAGGGTATAAGAAGTCTGCAAGAATCGTAGGTGATGTAATAGGTAAGTATCATCCACATGGTGATACTGCTGTTTATGATGCATTAGTTAGAATGGCACAAGATTTCTCTATGAGGTTGGAGCTTGTCGATGGACAGGGTAACTTTGGTAGTATAGATGGTGATAGTGCGGCAGCTATGCGTTATACAGAAGCTAGAATGACACAAGCTGCAGAAGAAGTCTTAAGGGATATTGATAAAGATACTGTTGATTTTCTACCAAACTATGATGATACGCTAAAAGAGCCAGATATCTTACCTAGTCGCCTTCCAAACTTGCTAATAAATGGTTCGAATGGTATTGCAGTTGGTATGGCTACAAATATCCCACCTCATAGAACAGATGAGATAATAGAAGCCTTGATACATCTAGTTGATAATCCTAATGCTACTTTAGATGATATGATGCAATTTATACAAGGACCAGATTTTCCAACAGGCGGAATCATATATGGAAAGAGCGGTATAAGAGAGGCCTATGAAAGTGGTAGAGGACGAATTAAAATAAGAGCTAAAACCCATATAGAAAAAACAAAAACAAGAGATATTATTGTAATTGATGAGATTCCATATCAAGTAAATAAAGCAAGGCTTGTAGAGCAGATAGCTGAACTTGCAAGAGATAAGGTGATTGAAGGAATCTCTGAAGTTAGAGATGAATCAGATAGAGATGGAATAAGGGTTGTAATAGAGTTAAAAAGAGAGGCTATGAGTGAGATTGTGCTAAATCATCTCTTTAAATCTACACCAATGGAAAGTACCTTTGGTATCATACTTCTTGCAATATATAATAAAGAGCCAAAGATATTCACCTTATTGGAATTGTTGCATTTATTCTTGTCTCACAGGAAGAGCGTTGTTATTAGAAGAACAATATTTGATTTGGAAAAGGCTAAAGCTAGAGCACATATTTTAGAAGGACTTAGGGTAGCATTAGAAAATATAGATGAAATTGTGTCTCTAATCCGAAATAGTAGCGATCCTAAAGTAGCAAAAAGTAGCTTGGTAGAGAAGTTTAGCTTAAGTGAGATTCAAGCACAAGCAATCTTAGATATGAGACTGCAAAGATTGACAGGTTTAGAGAGAGATAAAATTGAAAATGAATACCAAGAATTGCTAAAAGAAATTGAGTATTTAAGCTCTATTTTAAAGAGTGAATCTAAACTTAATGAGATTATTAAAACAGAGCTTTTAGAAGTAAAAGATAAGTTTGCAACACATAGGCTAACTGCAATAGAAGAAGACTATGAAAGCATAGACATAGAAGATCTAATTCCAAATGAGCCGGTAGTGGTAACTATGAGCCATAGAGGTTATGTAAAAAGAGTGCCAGTTAGAACTTATGAAAAGCAAAATCGCGGTGGCAAGGGTAAGATTTCTGCAAATACACATGATGATGATTTTATTGAATCTTTCTTTGTCGCAGATACGCACGATACAATCATGTTTGTTACAAATAAAGGGCAACTCTATTGGTTAAAAGTATATAGAATCCCAGAGGCAAGTAGGACAGCAATAGGCAAAGCGGTGGTAAATTTAATTAATTTAGCACCAGATGAAAAGATTATGGCAACCATTACAACAAAAGATTTTAATGAAGATAAATCTCTTGCATTCTTTACGCGTAATGGAATTATTAAGAGAACAAATTTAAGTGAGTTTAAAAATATTAGAAGTGTTGGGGTGAAGGCTATTAATTTGGATGAAGATGATGAGCTAGTAACTGCAAAAATAGTAACCCCTAGTATAAAAGAAATTTTGGTAGTTACTTATGAGGGAATGTGTGTAAGATTTGAAGTAAGTGACGCTAGAGAAATAGGGCGTGTTGCAAGAGGAGTAACAGCTATAAAGTTTAAAATGCCTAAAGACTTTGTAATTGGGGCAACCGTGATTTCTAATGAGAATGAAGAAATCTTAAGCGTAAGCGAAAAAGGAATTGGTAAGAGAACAGAAGCAAATGAATATAGAATCACAAAACGCGGTGGTAAGGGTGTGATAGCTATGAAGCTAACGCCAAAGACTGGAAAGTTAGTTGGAGTGGTAAATGTAGATGAAAATATGGATTTAATGGTGCTAACTTCAAGTGGAAAGATGATAAGAGTAGATATGCACTCTATAAGAAAGGCAGGTCGTGCTACAAGTGGTGTAATCATCGTGAATGTAGATGAAGAAAAGGTGGTATCCATCGCTAGATGTCCTAAAGAAGAAAAGATAGATGAAGATGAAGAAGTGGAGGATAATGGGCTATTTACGGATAATGATTAGCCTTTTGTTGTTTACAGAGTGTTTATTTGCTCGTGAGTATGTTTTTTCTTATAGGCTATCTACTAAAGATGGCATAGTGTTAGGTGAGAAGTATTATGTATCACCTTCTATGGTTAGCTCAAAACTTACTAAACATTATAAAGGAAGGTATTGTGATGTAATACATGAAGCAAAAAGCGAGGTGGAGTTTATAGAGAAGTATAAAGATAAGATTTTGGAGTGCTTGTTTTCATGGGGGGTTAAGCTAGAAGATGAAAGCAAGGTTGTAAATTTACAAAATCAATCAATAACGATTCTTAGTATTCCGGCCACTAGAATATATATTGAATATGATGTGGAGTTATCAAAAATATATTTGCTTAATAAAAAAATCAAGTAAAAGGAGAATCTATGAAATTAGCCATTGTCGAAGATGATATTAATATGAGAAAATCATTGGAAATTGCACTTGGCGAATATGATGAGTTTGAAGTAGTTAGCTTTAAGAGTGCTAAAGATGCTCTAAAGAAACTTGATGATTCTATAGACTTGATAATAACTGATATTAATATGCCTCAAATGGACGGGATTGAGTTTTTGCGTGAGCTAAATGGAAAGTATGAAGCATTAATCATCACTGGAAATGCAACTCTAAATAAAGCAATAGATTCAATTAGGCTTGGAGTTAAGGATTTTCTAACTAAACCCTTTGAGATTGAAACTCTAGTAGAGGCAATTTATAGAGCCAAAAAAGAAAGAGAAGTATTATCTAAAAGCATAAAAAAACAAAAGATAAATAAAGTAGCTGAAAATAAAAGCTTCATAGCTACTTCACCAGCATTAGAAGGAGCATTGAAACTAGTTAATAAAGCAGCTAAAACCGATGCTTCTATTTTATTGCTTGGGGAGAGTGGAGTTGGTAAGGAGCTTTTTGCAAATTATGTGCATAATAATTCGCCTAGAGCTAATGCACCATTTGTTGCAATTAATATGGCAGCGATTCCTGAAAATCTATTAGAATCTGAACTTTTTGGATATGAAAAGGGTGCATTTACTGATGCAACGGAGGGCAGAGCAGGAAAGTTTGAATCTGCAAATGGAGGTAGTATATTTTTAGATGAAATAGGTGAAATGCCAATAGGACTACAAGCAAAATTATTAAGGGTGTTACAAGAAAAAGAAGTAGTAAGACTTGGAAGCTCAAAACCTATAAAGATAGATATAAGATTCATAGCAGCAACAAATGCTGATATACAAAAAAAGATAAAAGCAGGTGAGTTTAGGGAGGATTTATTTTTTAGGTTACAGACTGTTCCTGTAAATATACCACCTCTAAGAGAAAGAGTTGAAGAGATAATACCGCTTTGTGAGTGGAAATTAGAGCAAGTTGATAATCAATATGGGGTTGGCAAAAAGACTTGGGGGGAGGGTGCAAAAGAGCAGTTGTTATCTTATAATTGGCCTGGTAATATTAGAGAGTTGCTATCTGTTGTAGAGAGAGCTGCTATTTTGTGTGAGGATGATACAATCATGCCAGAAGATTTGTTTTTGAGCTCAAGAGAGAGTGGAGGAAAGAAAAAAATAGCAAATTTAGAAGAAGAATTAATCTATGAAGCTTTAAAAAGTAGTAATTCTGATGTAGATGAGGCGTGCGAAATATTAGGAATGAAGAAAGAGGTTTTGTTATCAAAAATTAAAAAATATAATATCAAATTATAGGAGTTGATTGTGGAAAAGTATAATATTGCAGTTGTTGGTGCTACTGGGGCGGTTGGAGAAGAAATTTTTAGAATCTTAGAAGAGGTTAATTTTCCTTATAATAAATTAGTTCCACTAGCTAGTAAGAATAGTGTTGGCAAAGAAATTGAGGCATTTGGTGAGAAGTTTCTAGTCCAAGAGCTAACGCATGATGTGTTTGAAAAAGAAAATGTAGATATTGCATTTTTTTCAGCTGGTGGGAGTGTTAGTGCAGAGTTTGCACCAAGTGCTGCAAAGGCTGGAGTTGTGGTAATTGATAATACAAGCCATTTTAGAATGGATAAAGATGTTCCATTGGTTGTGCCTGAGGTAAATGCGAATGATATTTCTTTGTGGAATAAAACTGGGATTATTGCAAACCCAAATTGCTCGACAATTCAAATGGTTCAAGTATTAGCACCATTGCATAATGCATTTGAAATTGAGAGGGTTGATGTAAGCACTTATCAAGCTGTATCTGGTGCAGGTAAAAAGGGTATGGAAGAGCTAGTCTTACAAATGCAGAAATTTTTTGATTTTAGCCTTGATAGTGTCGAACCTAAGGTATTTCCACATAGGATAGCTTTGAATGTAATTCCTCATATTGATGTGTTTTTAGATAATGACTATACAAAAGAAGAGATGAAAATGGTAAATGAAACCAATAAAATAATGCATAGCAGTTTTGAAGTTAGTGCAACATGTGTTAGGGTTCCTGTTTTGCGTAGTCATAGTGAATCAATTACGATAAGATTTAAAAATGAAGTAAGTGCAAAAAAAGCAAGAGAGATACTAAAGGGTGCAGAATCTGTTGTTGTGCTAGATAATCCAAAGGATAAAGAATATCCGATGCCTACAATAGCAACAGATACAAATACTACTTTTGTGGGTAGGATAAGAAGCGATAATTATGATAAGAGAATTTTGCACTTGTGGTGTGTTGCTGATCAAATAAGAATAGGTGCAGCTACAAATGCAGTTAGAATCGCAGAAAAATGGATTAAGTTAAATTAGCTATAAGTTTAAATGTCTTAGGATTCTATAAAAGTGCCTTTGGTGCTTTTATTTGTTAATATACTTTATAATTCCTTTGTTTCTATTTTTTATTGTTTGTTAGATTTTGTGTGATTAATATATTTTGACTTTTATAATATTCTTTTTTTATTTTTTTGTTTTTGATAGAAGCAATCTATCTCATTGTAATTATGCATTATTTTGTAGTAGTCTAGATTTATTTACTTGTAATTAACTCTAGTGGATCTATATGCTTGTCTTTTAGAGTTACTTCAAATTTTAATGATTTATCCACTCTACCTATTGTATATCCCTTTTTTACATTGCTACCTGGCTTTATTGTGGGAGCTATTTTATCAAGTTGAGCATAGATTGTGTGCATGTTGTTTTTATGTTCTATTATTACCACTCTTTTTAGTATTGGCGTATCTTTGGCAAACACCACTTTGCCATCTAAGACACTTTTAACTTTATCATCTCCTTTTGGGGTTATTGTTATAGATTCGTTAAATACTTTCATTTTATATACTGGATCATAATATGGTCCGAATCTCTTTTCTATTTCGTAGTTATCAAGTGGGGGTATGGTTTTGCTACCCTTGTATTTTGTAGTGCTTATATTGTGATATGAACTAGCTACTTGCCTTACATCAAAGTCATTTTTTGGCACTTGTTTTGTTGGTTCTTGTGTCTTTGGAGCTTCTTTTGGAACTATTGTTTCTTTTTTGGCTAATTCTTCCTTTTTCTTTTGTTTTTCTAGTTCTTGGCTCTTTAATATGTTTAGATTAACCAGTATTTCTTGTATTGAATCTCTCTCTTTTACTATTGTTTGTAGCTCATTATTATATTTTTTCATCTCGTTTTCATAGCTTGATAGAAGCTTTATTTCTTTGTCTCTTAGTGCTTTTAGATGTTCTTTTTTCTTATTTTCTGAATCTATAAATTTTTTTAAATTATCAATGTCTTGTTGCAAGTTTTGCAGGGTTGTAACCACCTTCTTTTGTTCTTCGCTTAGATTTATTATGTTATCTTTTGTGTTTTTGTTTAGGATTTTAAAGCTCTCTTCGGTGATTAGGTCTTGTATAGATTCTGGTTTGAAATCATTTAGCAAAATCGTAAAAGACACATCTTTTATTACAAGGTCTATTATTTCTTGCTCTATTTGTTTTCTCTTTTTAAACAAATCTTCTTGACTGCTTGATAGGGTTTTTATGAGCTTACTTTTTTCATCATATTCTTTTTGGTTTTTTGTGATGTTTTTTTCACTTTCTTCTATTACTTTTTGCAGTGCATTTGTTTCATCTTTTTGTTTATTTACTTTTTTGCCTATTTCTTCTAGTTTTTTATTTATTTGAGATTCTTGTTGTTTTTTCTCTTGTAGTGCATCTTTGTTTTTGTTTATTTTTTGGTCTATATTAGCATGCAATCCTATAATTAGCCCTATAAACACACAACATACAATACGCAAAATCATGCCATTAATCCTTGTTTTGCAAACTAACAATCCATACAGATATCAAAGATACTGCAAATCCGACTAGTAATAGTGTAATGCTATCGCTAATTGGAGTAAAGATTTCAGTATCGATTCCTAACTCTTGCATAAAGATTAGTAAAGTTGGGTTTTTTGATATATAAAAAAGACCGCAACCTACGATTATTGTGGCAATTATCGTATCAATACAAGCAAGTTTGAACAAAATTTGTGATCTCATCCATAAGGGTGCTCCAAGAAGTGTCATTATTTCCATTCTTTCTAAATGTTGGAATTTCCAAATTTCTATTTGTTTAAACATCAATAGTAGGCTAATTAAGGCAATAAAGCAAGAAAATATAATAACGCTTCCATTTATTATTAGTAATAACTGATATACTTGGCTATGACTTTTGGCAAATGTCTCTATTCTTGTGATTTTTTCAAATGAATCTAGAGCTTTATTTATGACTTCTAATCTAGCTGAACTTGGATATTTGTTTAGATTTAGAGAATAAAAAAATGGTAATGAGTTTTTTAGCATAACCAAATTGGCTTGGCTTATATTGTTCCCAAGCCTGTCTAGTATGATTTTAGAATCTATTTGTGTAAGTGTATTTGCCTCTGATATTTTATTTTTTATTTCATCTATATTTAATTCTTGTGAGGAGGCTATTATTATTGCATAGTTTTTACCTAATTTGCTTTCATATTCATCTAAAGTCTTATTTACAAGCAATATGCTTTCTAATGCAAATAATAATGCTACAAGAGGAATTATAAGAGCTAGGTGATTTTTAAGAGAGTTCATATATAGCTCCTTCTTCTATGTGTAAATGTCGATAGTTTATACCAAGTGTCTCTGGGATTCTGTGTGTTACTACTACAACTGTTATTCCAAGTTGCTCATTTACACCCTTTAATAAGCTCCAAATAACTTCACTTGAATAATCATCTAAATTTCCCGTTGGTTCATCTGCTAAGATTAGAAGTGGATTGTGTGATAATGCTCTAGCCATCGCTACTCTTTGTTGTTCTCCACCACTTAGTTCTTGTGGATATTTGTTGCCTTTGTGCGATAGCTTTATATGTGCTAGTAGTCTATCTGTTTGTGCTTGACAAGATTCCTTTGTGAATCCTCCTATAATCATAGGTAGCATTACATTTTTTTCTACATTAAAATCTTTTATTAATTTATAATCTTGGAAGATAATGCCTAGATGTTTTCTTAGTGTTTCTATATTTTTCTTGCTTATTTTATACATTTCTACACCACATACTTCTAATGAACCACTCTTTAGTGCTAAATCACCATATATAGAACGCATTAGTGTGCTCTTGCCACTACCGCTTGGACCACTTATAAAAACAAATTCTCTAGAAAAAATATTAAATGATGCATTTTTTATTATTATGTCGTTTTTGTAGCCTAAATTTATGTTTTCTGCTTTTATTATGGCTTCCACTATCTCTCCTTAAAAAGTAAGTCGCATAATATATTATGGCATTTTTGGTTTATATTAGTAGGTAATGGTTGTGATTTTAGATACCTAATTTCATTATCTATAATTATGTATCGATTTTCTGGGTAATTAAAATCACCGAAAGATACTTTTAATATTTTATCATTAAATTTTGATATAAATAAATCTTCTATGCTTACAAAATAGCCATCTTTTATAATTTTGCACCTTTTAAAGCCATGGCTATTTAGCGTATCTGAAATAAAATTTATATCTTTAAAAGAAAAATCATACTGCGAGTTTTTGAAGTCGCTATTTATCTTTGCAGTTAGAATTAAATCATATATATTTTTTTGCATTTTTTTCCATCTTGCTTCGTATTTGCTTATTATGTTTGAATCTTTATTGCAAGATTCGTGTATTAACCATTCTTCTTTGTTTGCTATACTTTTTGCATATAAAAAGTATTCTTCACTATCTGTTCTTAGCTCAAGTGTTCCATTTTGTTTTAATACTCTGTTTGCCTCTTTTAAGAATGTATTGCTAAAGATTCTTCTATGAGGGCTCTTATCCCATGGAATTGGGAAATGAACTAGGATTCTATTTATGTTATTTGAAGGTAGTAGTTCTAAAAAGATTCTTGCATCATATGAGAGTATGTAGATGTTGTTTAAATTTAACAATCCTATTTGTCGTGCTACTTGCTCTAGTGATGGGGTATGAATCTCAACTCCTATATGTAATATGTCTTTGTTATGTTGCGCATTGTATAGAAGATTCCTGCCACTGCCAAATCCTATTTCTAACCATATTTGTTTATTTTGTAAATTATTTGTTTTTAGGAAGCTATCAAAATCTATAAAATTATTTATCGTTTGGATAAACGGTAGTTTTAAATCAGATGTTATATTTTGTGGGTTTAGATTATGTGAAATTACTTGTTGGTTTTTACTTAGGATTCTTAGGGCGTTTTTTGGAATTTCAATTGGTGCTATTTTACTTTCTTTGTTGCATTTTATTAGGGTTTGATTTTCTTTTTCTTTTACTTCTATTAAAAATTCTTGAGTTTGTTTTTGGTTTGTGGATTGATATTTGGTTAGTATTATTGATAGTTTGGGATATAGTGATGAGTAATATCTATCTACGAATATAAAACTATCTCCACTGCAAGAATCTTGCAATGGAAAAGTGGGTTGAATAAAAGTTTTGGTTTTAAAATGTGGCATTATTTTGGTAATTCTAGATTTACTTTTTTGCTTCTATCTGATTCTATGCCATGTTCATCAAGTGTGCCTACGCTGTAAGTATACTGCTCTCCTGGGCGTATCTCTCTATCGATAAATTCTGGAGTTAGCACTTTGTTATATCTTAGAATTTCACTAAAAATGCTAGATTCTTTGTATACCACATATTCTCTAGCCCTTGGTTCATTTGGGTCCCATCTGATAACTACAGCATTACCCTCTATTTGTGCGTATGTTATTGTTGGAGGATTTGGCTTTGATAGGCTTCTACCTGTTACTGGACCTGCCTCTATGCTATCTATACCATCTTTGTTATATGCTATTATCTTGTATTGATATTCCTTTCCAACATCATCTACAGAATCAACATAAGTTGTAGTTGAAGAATCTAAGCTTACCAATTTTGAATAAGTACCAAAAATACCGCTTCTAAGTATAGTGTAGCTTACTACTTCATTGCTAGAGCTTGGTGTCCATGTTAGTTGAATTTGATTTGCTATGTTATTTGTAGCACGGAAGTTTGTAACTGGAGCTGGTTTTTGTTTGGTTGTGGCTACTACGCTCATTGTAGGTAGGGATAAGCTTTTATTGATATTAAATGCAGCAATTCTATATTCATTGCTTTGCCCATCTTGTAAATCTTTGTCTAGGTATTCAACCAATAATCTATCATTTATCTTTGTTAGCTCTTTCCATTCTCCATTATTGGTGCGTTTTTCTAATAAATAACCCGTTACTCTTGGATCTTTATGGGGACTCCAAATTATTTTAATTTTTCTTGGATAGTTACCTATTGCTTCTATGTATTCTACTGGCTCTATGAATTGTGTCTTTGTTGTTATTATGTCTGAATTTGCAGACACATTGCCATTTTGATCATATGAGACAAATTGATATAAATATTCCGTATCTGGCGACAAGCCATTATCCGAATAATGTGTTGTGAATCTACTTTTTATATTTGCTACTCTTTTAAAGTCTTGTTCTGTTGGTAGTTTGCGATATATATAATAACCTTTTATTTCTGGTTGAGGGACTAAATTCCATTCAAATGCTATGGTGTTTATATCTGTTAGAACCTTTATATCTGTTGGTGGGGCTATATGCGGATTTATAGCTGAACTTTTAAAGGGATTTACACTATCTATGCTATTAGTTATGCTAGATGTGCTACCACATGCACCAAAAAAAATGGCAACACATACACATGCTAATATTTTGAAATATTGATTTTTCATGTTGGAGTTAAACCTTATTGCATCGCTGGTGAGACTGAGTGATTATATGGTGCATATAAACCTGGATTATTCACATTTGTTGGACGCATATCTTGCATGTTTTGTGATTGTTGTATTTTTTGTTGATAGCTTAAATTACCCTCTTTGCCAGCACAACCGCTAAATGCCACTATAAAACCTATGCATGAAATCATAAAGATACTCTTCAAAGTTTTCATCTTTGCCTCCAAAATCTGTGAATCTTTGTATGTATTCTAGCATATCTTTTGGAATTGGTGCATAAAATCGCAAATTTTCAGAGGTTCTTGGGTGGGTTAGATATAGCGTGTGTGAATGGAGCAAGATCCTGTTGTCGTATTCGCCTTTATATCCATAAAAATAATCTCCAATAATATGTCGATTAATCTTTGCTAAATGCACCCTTATTTGATGTGTCCTTCCTGTAAATAATTTTGCACATATTAGCTCATTATTGTCTTTGCTTGATATTTTGTAAAATGCACTTTTTGCTTCTTTGCCACTTTTGGCATTTATGTATTTTAGTCGATTTTTTGGGTGTCGCATTATATTTGATTGTATTGTTATATTTTCTTTTAGTGGATTATCTATCATGCATAAATAAAATCTACCCATAGTTCGTTGTTGTAATTGCTCCTTTAAAGCCATGTGAGATTCGTTATTTTTTGCTATTACCATCGCACCGCTTGTTGTTTTATCGAGTCTATGTATTATTCCATGCCTATATGAATCTCCTATACTAGAAGTTTGTATATTATTTTGAATAAGCCAATTTACAACAGAGTTTTGCATATCATGTTCGTGCGCTTTATGCACTATTAAATTTATTGGTTTGTTTATAACTAAAATATCGCTATCTTCATATAATATTTCTATCTCAAGCTTTGTTTCTTCGTTTTTTTGTGGTATTTGAATTTCTGCAATACGCACAATATCGTTTGTTTTTAGCTCATAACTTGCTTTTTGGATTATTGTGTTGTTTATTGATATTTGATAGTTTTTTATTAATTTAGAGGCATTGTTTCTTGTTATATTTAGTGTTTCTTTTAAAAAAATATCTAATCTATCTTGTATATTGTGTTCATTTACTAAAATTTCTTGCATTTGCCAACTTTTGTGTGATAAAATACGCCTTAAGTGCTTATTTTAAGGGTTTATTTTGTTTGGGATTAATAAAAAAATTCTATCATATTTTGATTACACCTTACCTTTATTGGTTGCACCAATTATACTTTTATCTTGGTTTTTGATAAATGAAAATAGCGAATTTTTGGGAAATAAAGTATTAATTTATGTATTTGTTGGCTTATTGGTTTTTACTGCTGTGTTTTTTGTGCATATTTGGAAGTTATCTTGGTTTATTATTTTGTTTTATTGGATTCATATAGTTTTACTGCTTGTAGTTGAATTATTTGGCGATACGAGGCTTGGAGCACAAAGGTGGATAGAGATTCCATTTGTTCATTTTACATTTCAACCATCAGAGACTATGAAGCCAGCTTTAATGCTTATGATTGCGTATTTAGTTAGGAAAAAACCTCCAAAGCCAAATGGTTATGGATTGGTTGATTTTGCCAAAATATCTTTTTTTATACTTTTGCCATTCGTTTTTATACTGAAGCAACCAGATTTAGGAACTGCATTGGTGTTATTGATTATGGGATATGGAACACTATTTATAATTGGTGTGAATTATAAAATTTGGCTTGGAATTTTGATTTCTGTTGGTCTAGCTTCTCCAGTTTTGTATGCTAATTTGCATGATTATCAAAAAAAGAGAATTGCTGATTTTGTATTAAAAGATCCAGATTATCAAGTTAGACAATCAATAATAGCAATAGGTTCAGGTGGAATCTCTGGTAAAGAAAAAGAAGAAGCAACACAAGCTGCATATAAGTTTCTACCCATAGCTACTAGCGATTTTATCTTTCCTTATTTTGCAGAAAGATTCGGGTTTGTTGGGATCATTGGATTGTTTTTGTTATATGGTGCTTTGATATTTCATATTTTTAGTATCAATAATACAGATGACAAGGATTATTTTTTAAAAGTTATAGCATCAAGCACGGGACTTTTATTGTTTGTGTATAGTGGCGTTAATATTGCTATGACTATTGGGTTTGCACCTGTAGTTGGAATCCCTCTACCATTATTTAGTTATGGAGGGAGTAGTTTTGTAACTTTTATGGTTTTATTTGGAATTTTAGAAGGAATACTTGCATTTAGATATAAATTTATGTATAATCACATTTCTTTTTCAAAAAGGGTCCTTAGCTCAGCTGGTTAGAGCAATCGGCTCATAACCGATTGGTCATAGGTTCAAGTCCTATAGGACCCACCACTTTTATAATCATTTTAGGAATATCTTAGTTATGAAAATTCAATGTGTTAATATTAAATGTCAAGGTTGTGTTGATAAAATTAAAAATGCACTTCTAGATAAATGTCAAAATGTTGAAGTTGATATTAAAACTCAAATGGTTGAAGTTGATGTTGGTGATGAATTGGTCGATGAAGTTAAATCTCAATTAAGAGAATTAGGATTCTTGCCATCAGATAGTGTATTTGGTAAGATAAAGGGCTTTTTTAGTAAATAATTAATTTCCAATTTTTTAAGGAATACAATGGAAATCCTCCTTCTTATAACTATTGTTATTATTGCACTTGCAATTATGAATTTTAAGGACTATTTATACAATCCTCACAAAAGACCAAGAATTGAGAATTCGACATTTCCACCAGATGATGATGAGTTTGATAGAAAATATGATATATATGCAACCCCAACAAAAGAAGAAAAGATAAGAAATGGAGAATATGGACTAATAGTTGGAATTCTCTCAAAATTGGCACATGTTGATGGTAGGGTATGTGAACTTGAGTTTGAATTGATAGAAAATACAATAGAGGATATAGCAAATCAAATTTTAATGCAAAGTGCAATGCACCAAAGAGAAGAAATTATAGATATTTTGCATGAGATTTTTAATAATACTTATGAGGATTTAGAAGAGCTAACTTACTCTTATGCGAATTTTACAAAGGGTCAATACAAAAGACGACTAAAACTTGTTGAATATATGCTGTCTTTGGCTTATGCAGATGGAAATTTAGGTGATAGTGAGAGAGAAGTCATACTGGATGTAGCTGCATTTTTAGAAATAGATAATGGGGATTTTAATAAGCTTTATGATGATTTTGCTAATTTTTATAGCAATCAGTCCAATAGTATGAGCGTGAGTGAAGCTTACAAGATTCTTGGGGTAGAGATTGATGATGATAGTGAAAAGATAAAAAAGAAATATAAAAGTTTGGTTAGAGAAAATCACCCTGATATTCTACAGCATAAAGAATTGGATAGCTCGATTATAGAAACTCATACAAAGAAACTACAAGACATAAACGAAGCTTATGAGTTAATTAAAAACCACAAAAAGATAGAACATGAAAGAAATGGAGAAAAAACTTCTTAGCGATTTTGCTAAGATTTATGAATTTTTAAATAAAAGTAATAAAGATACGCAACTGCTTTATGAATTGGTGCAAAGTAGCGAGATTCCACATTTTTTGACCAAGGTTTATAATAAGCTTCCGCAAAATGATGAAGTTTTGTTTGCATTAATTGATAGAGTGGTATCACTTAGAGAATCTGCACTTGATAATGTAATGGATAAATACAACATACAATCACCACAAGAAATTAAAGATGAAATGTTTTTTATATCTGAACAATATTACAAAAATAAGTTTATAAATTTACTACTATATATAAATGATAATGCTTTATTAACAGATTTTTGGCGTGAGTTATTAAATCTTGTCTATGAGCTTGGTTTGTGTTTTAATAGGTTTTTTTATTCTTGGCAAAAAGAACTTATTTTAGGGATTAATACACATTTAAAAGAAAAACACAACAATAATTTGCAAAGTATTTTAGAAGCTTTACAAGATTCAATAGAAATTAGTGATAATGGAGAAGCTAGTGACAGAAGTTATTCTGTGCCTATGTTTATAGATGGTAAATATAGAGCTGTTAGTTATTGTGAATTCTTTAAAGAAGAATTTAAGTTGATTAATCAGAGCTTAGAATCCGGAATTTTAAAGCTTAAAAACATAAAAGAGACATGCTCAAAGTTAGAACAAAAAGATAGATATTTAGATTACTTTGGGGCTTTACAAAAAGCATTAATGCAAAAAGATACTAAAAAGCTTTTAGAATCTTGGAGAGATGTTGAAGTTAAGTGGCTTGGTATAACAACCCCAATTCAAGTATGCCACCCATTTGAATATTATGAAGATCATTTTAGAAAAGCAGTAGCACCAGAGTGGGATTTACGAATTGCTAGGTGTTATAATGGTATTGATTTATTGAACGATTCTAGTGATAGTGAAGTAAATTCTAAAAGTATGTGGGTATTTTATAGTAATTTTTTTGCAGAATTTGTTGGTTTGAAATATACAGATGAAATTAATTTATGCGTTAATAATTCGTTACAAAAGACACAACTTTATGGTGGATTGCCTATGATGTTTTTTGGCTCAGAGTTAAATGGTCTATTTAGTGCACAAGTGATACCAAATGATGAAGTTGTTAGCAAAAAACATGGAAAGAAAATATTTTATTTTCCTGATAGAATTTTAGAGATGTTTAGAGCAAAACCTTTTATGCTTTTATCGTCTCTTACATTTCCAAGAGAATTTTTAGACTTTAATAGAGAGTTATTGTTTTTTAGGGAAAAAGAGTGGTATAAAATTTATGAGATTTCTACAATAGGGCATGAGTTTGGTCATATTTTATGTGTTAGCGATGATAGTGAGCTGGTTATGAATAAAAGTGGCAACTTCAAAAATATAGAAGAGTTTAAAGCCACCATGGGAGGGTTGGCATATTATTTCACAAGACAAAATAGACCACTATTAAAGGAGCTTATTTATAGTTTAATTGCTAGAAGTGTTTCTCTTATTGCTTGGAGGGACAATGGAGAGGTTTTACCTTATTATTGCGAGGGTTTGATACATCTTAGTATTTTATTTACTAGTGGGGTTTTAAAATATAAAAATAAATTTTCTAACAATAAAGATTCTTGTGCGTTAAGCATTGATTTAAAATTTACTGATACTCTTATAGAACTATATCTTCAAGTGTATAAAGATTTAGCTAGAATATATTTTGACAAGCAAGATGCTGATGTGTTTTTAAGTCAATATGTTGCAGTCGGTGATGGCGGATATTATGAGCCAATTTTGGGGGAGGTGGCGGAATTTGCATATGACTATTATAATGAATATAAGAAAATAGGGCAGGTTTTGGATAATACAAACGCACAAGAATGGTGTGAAAATTATAAAAACAGTTGCATAAAGGGCTAGTATGGTTACAAATGTAATTAGCGATTCTCATATAAACAAAGCAAGAGAGTTGATATACGATATAGCTGGTATTTATCTGCCTAGCAGTAAGGATTCTACTATTAAGAATAGGCTCGATAAGCTAAGGCGAGATTTAAAAATAGATGATTTTGATGTATTTTTCTCAAGTGTCAAAAGTGGAAAAAACAAGCAAGAATTTATAAATGCATTTACTACAAATAAGACTGATTTTTTTAGGGAAAATTTCCATTTTATGGATATGTTAAATAGAATTTTGCCTCACAGATTAAAAAGTAGTGAGCCATTAAAAGTGTATTGTTCTGCTAGTTCTACTGGAGAAGAACCTTATTCTATCGCAACTACATTGTTATATGCAAAAGATGTATATGCTTCTAGCACACCTGTTAGCGTGATTGCTACTGATATTGATACTTCTGTGCTTGATGTAGCTAAAAAGGGAGAATATTTAGTTGATACATTTTTAAATCCATTGCCTGATTGGTTGCATTTAGAGGATTACTTTAGCGTAGAGAAGAGAGCTGGTTCTTTAATTAAGCTAGTAGCAAAGCCACATCTTAAAAGGCTAATAACATTTAAGCAGCTTAATTTAAGCTCTATTAGTTACCCATTTGCAAAAGAGGAATTTGATATTATATTTTGTAGAAATGTTCTTATTTATTTTAAAGTTGAAGATCAAGAAAAGATATTAAGTAAGCTTTTTTCACACCTTAAAATTGGCGGAACGATGTATCTTGGTCATAGTGAGAGCATACTAGGTATAGGAAGCAAGGTAGAGAGACTTGGTCAAAACACTTTTGTTAAGGTGGTGAGCTAATGGCAAATGAAAAATATCATCCAGATAAATTATTGGCTTCAAAACCTTTTAGGGGTGAAGGTAAAAAAATAATAGGAATCGGAGCTAGCACTGGTGGAGTCGATGCAATAGCTAGAATCCTACAAGCACTACCACTAAACTTACCACCAATAGTCATCACTCAACATATACCAGAGGGGTTTTCAACTTCATTTGCACATAGGCTTGATAATATATCTGCCCTATCAGTTGTAGAAGTAACAGAGAGAATGACACTAAAGCCATCATGTGCATATCTAGCCCCAGGTGGAAGACACATGCTAATAGAGAATAAAACAGGAGAATATATAGCAACACCACTTGATGGCGATAGAATCACTAGGCATAAGCCAAGTGTGGATATTATGTTCCGAAGTTTAAATAATGCTGCTGGTAAAAATGCACTAGCTATCATTATGACAGGAATGGGAGATGATGGTAGCATAGGGATTCATGAGTTGTTTTTGAATGGTTCTTATACTATTGCACAAGATGAAGATAGTTGCATAGTCTTTGGAATGCCAAAACAAGCAATATCAAGAGGCTCTATTTGCGATATTGTAAGTTTGGATAATATACCAGAAAAGATAGTTCAATTCTCACATGGGAATCTAAAAAGAAAAAAGTAGCTTTTATGCTTGTACCAATTAATATTATAGGCGGATATTATGAGTTTAAAGGCTCCAAATTTATTTCATTTTTGATTCCTATTAATTCTTTTAAGGATTTTGTAGCAAAATCAAGATATGAGCATCCAAAGGCTGTTCATTTTGTAACTGCTAGTAGATCGTTTAATAAAGAAGGTCAGATAGAAGAGAGTTTTAGTGATGATGGTGAGCCAAAGGGTACATCTGGTATGCCAATGCTAAAGGTGATTCGTGGTTATGAGCTTATAGAATGTGGAGTGCTAAGTATTAGATATTTTGGCGGTACATTGCTTGGGACTGGTGGTCTTGTCAAGGCATACACACAAAGTGCAAAAGAACCTATACTAAATGGGATAAAGGAGAATTTACTTAAAAAATATGTAAAGCATGAAATTTTTGAGTTTTTTATTCCATTTGCAAAGGTTAAGCATTTTGAATATTTAACTTCAAAAATAGAAGCAACTATTATTGATAGAAATTTCATAGAGAAAGGAGTTATTGTATCTATTGCAGGTCAAAAAGAGGTATTAGATAGTTTAAAGGCTGCAATATGAAAAGGCTGTTTTTATTTTTCTTTTTGTTATTATCATTTATCTATTCTGCTGAAATCAATATTTCTAAATATCTAAAAAAAGATATAAAGCAAAGAAACCCATTATCTGATTATAAGGCGTTAGAGGGTATTTTGGGTGCACCATTACCACTTATGTCTATTGAGAAAAGTAAAGCAGTCTATGAATCTCCATTTGTAGAAAGAAAAAAGGAAGTAGGAAGTTCTAAGAAATTGCAAGTAGATACATTATCTGTTAGTAATTATATTTTTAATACTGGTTTGTCTAAGCTTTCTCCAGTTGTAAGCAATAATGTAGATGATTTTTTTGCTAGATATACTTCAATTGTGGATTTTGATTTAAGTTTAAATTCCAATATTTCTAATGAGGTGCAAACAATCGGTGGTAATGCTATTATGTATATAACATTATATGAAAGTAATATGGATAAATTTTTGTTTTTTGGAGCATTAGATCGTGATGCCTCTACTAGGCTATGGAGCACATATTATGGGGTGGAAAATAGACTTAAACTTGGAAATACATTGCACAAAGTATTCTTTCGAGAAAAACTAACAGATGATAATAATGGGGATACCATATATTATGGTTATGAGTTTGTGCCTTTTAAGCATTTTACTGCTTATGTTCAGGGAGAGCAAAATAGCATAAATAATAAGACAAATACATATAAAATAGGTGCTAGATATAAAATTAGATTCTAGTCTATTTTTAAAACTGCTAAAAATGCTTCTTGTGGTAATGCAACCTTTCCGATTGCTTTCATTCTCTTTTTGCCTTCTTTTTGCTTTTCTAATAACTTTCTTTTTCTTGTGATATCTCCACCATAGCATTTTGCAGTTACATTTTTGCCCATTGATTTTACGGTTTCTCTAGCTATGATTTTATTACCAATACTTGCTTGAATCGCTACTTCAAAAAGTTGTCTTGGAATAATTTCTTTCATAGATTCTACAAGCTCTTTGCCTTTTTCATAGGCTTTGCTTTTTGGTACAATAATACTTAGTGCATCGACTATATCACCTGCCACTCTTATATCTAGCTTTACAAGCTCACCAACTTTATATTCATAAGGCTCATAATCAAAGCTTGCATAGCCTTTTGTGCAGGATTTTAGGTTATCATAAAAGTCCATAACAATTTCATTTGTGGGGATTAGATACTCTAAGAGCACTCTTGTTTCTTGTAAGTATTCCATTTTTTGCTGAATCCCTCTTCTTTTGCTAACAAGAGTTATGATATTTCCTAGAAATTCGCTAGGAACGATGATGGTGGCTTTTACATAGGGTTCTTTGATGGTAGCGATTTTTTGTTCAGGTGGGAGTTCGCTTGGATTTTGGATAAATACTACGCTTCCATCTGTTTGTGTAACTTCATAAACAACCGTTGGTGCAGTCGCTATTAAATCAAGTCCAAATTCTCTCTCTAGCCTCTCTTTGATAACCTCCATATGTAAAAGCCCTAAGAATCCTATCCTAAACCCAAAGCCTAGAGCGACAGAAGTTTCAGGCTCATAAGCTAGACTTGAATCATTTAGCTTTAATTTATCTAATGCATCTCTTAAATCTTCAAATTTATCTGTATCGATAGGATAGATTCCAGCAAAAACAAAAGGCTTAGCAGGCTCAAAGCCAGAGATTGGCTCTTTTGTCTTGTTTTTAAAATCTGTAATCGTATCGCCAACAGCAATATCCGTTACATTTTTAAGTCCTAAAATTACAATTCCTATTTCGCCAGTTTTTATTTCTTTTGTTTTTTCTTGTTTTAGTGGGTGAGGGTAGAGTAATCCTAGTACTTCATGGTTCTTTTTGCTTCCCATTATATAAATGTTTTGTCCAACTTTAATGCTTCCATCAATTACTCTAACTAAAGCCAAAGCACCAAGATAGTTATCAAACCATGAATCATAAATCAAAGCTTTAGTTGGAAATTCAATCTCTCCGTTTGGTGGTGGGACTAGCTTAACAATTGTATCTAACAATTCTTTAATACCTATATTTGCCTTTGCACTTACTTCTAGAGCATTTGTGCAATCTAGTCCTATTGTTTGTTCTATCTCACTTTTTACGCGTTCTGGTGCAGCAGCGGGGAGGTCTATTTTGTTTAGCACAGGGATAATTTCTAAGTTATTTTCTAGTGCGATATATACATTTGCAATGGTTTGTGCTTCTACTCCTTGAGATGCATCAACTACAAGTAATGCACCCTCGCATGAGGCAAGAGAACGCGATACTTCATAGCTAAAATCCACATGTCCTGGAGTATCAATAAGATTTAGTATATATTTTTCACCCTCATATTCATAGTTTAGTCGCACACTTTGTGCTTTAATCGTAATTCCTCTTTCTTTTTCAATATCCATTGTATCCATTACTTGATTACTCATTTCTCTATCAGAAATTGCTCCACACATTCGAATTAGACAATCTGCAAGAGTGGATTTGCCATGATCTATATGAGCTATTATTGAGAAGTTTCTTATATTTTGTAATGGAGTTTTCACATGTTGCCTTTAAAAGTTATAAGTTATAGATTGTAAAGTGGTGGCCACGACTGGACTTGAACCAGCGACCACTACCATGTCAAGGTAGTGCTCTACCAACTGAGCTACGCGACCTTATTTGGAAATTAAGGTAGTGATTATATCAATTAGGTCTTTGTATTTTTCTTAAGTAGTGTGTATATAATAATACAAGCTACGCCAACATTTATCATGATATCTGCAAAGTTAAAAATAGCAAATTCAAATTTATAATGCCAAAAAATATAATCTACAACACCACCATGAATAAATCTATCTAAAACATTTGATATCCCAGCTCCAAATATTATTCCAGCGGGGATAATGTAGGATTTAAAAGATACTATATTCTTCCAAAAATATATAAATATTGCGACTAATAAGGCTACTTGGATATATTTTAGCCATTCTTCTAAGAATGCAAACATAGAAAATGCTACACCTTTGTTATATACTAACACCAAAGAAATAATATTTCCATCGTAATTAAAGTTATTGATTACAAAAAACCACTTTATAGCTTGGTCGATTCCAAATACCAAGCTAAGAGGAATTATAAATAGCAATATATTTTTCATTGTAATTTTTCTTTAAAAAATTCTTCACATTGTGCAATTGTTGCTTCTAGTGCTTTTTGGTCTTTGCCTTCAAGTAAGATTCGCAGTTTGTTTTCTGTGCCACTATATCTTATTAGATGTCTTATTTTTTTAGATTCAATTTCTTTTAGTAGTTTGCTATACCCACTAATTGATGATAGTTCTGGTTTTTTGCTTATGTTTATATTTTTTAGAATCTGTGGATATAGCTTGAAACAATCTAATGCCAAAGAAGCCCTTTTTTTGCTAGAAATCACATAAGCTATGGTTTGTAATGCACTAACAAGCCCATCGCCTGTCTTTGCAAAATCGCTAAAAATTATGTGTCCGCTTTGTTCTCCTCCGAAGTTTAGCTTTTTTGATAGCATATTTTCTAAGACATATTTATCTCCTACATTGGAGCGAATAAGTTTTATGCCATTATTAGCTAAAAATTCTTCTAGTGCGTAATTACTCATAATTGTAGCTACTATTGAATCTCCTTGAAGCATGTTATTTTGCTTTAATGCTAGAGCTAAGATCCCTATTAATTTATCTCCATCTACTACTTCACCTTTTTCATTTACCACCACAAGCCTATCAGCATCTCCATCAAATGCGAAACCTATATCAGCCCTTACCCTTTTTACTTCTTCTTGTAGTGCTAATGGTTGTGTAGCACCGCAGTTTTCGTTTATATTAAAGCCATTTGGTTCATCGTTTATCACAAATACTTCAGCACCAAGTTCATCAAAAATAGTTGGAGCAACTTTGTATGCAGCACCATTGGCACAATCTAGGACAACCCTTATTCCATGTAGTGAGAGATTCTTTGGAAATGAATTTTTAATATGCACAATATATCTTCCAACAACATCATCTATCCTTTTGCTGGAGCCTATTTCTTTACCTTTTTTTTGTGCATTTTCTAGTTGAAATTCATCAAAGTAGATTTTTTCTATTATTTCTTCGTCTTTTTCGTCTAGTTTATATCCATTTCTATCAAAAAACTTAATCCCATTATCAGCAAATGGATTATGACTAGCACTAACCATAATGCCACCATCGCATCGCATGTCTTCTGTCAAGTATGCTATTGCTGGTGTTGGCATTGGACCTATTTGTATGACTTGATACCCAACTGAAGTAAGTCCGCTAACTAGGGCATTTTCTAGCATATAACCGCTTCTTCTTGTATCTTTGCCAACTAGAATCCTATTTGTTTTTGAGTGTTCTTTATAATAGATTCCTGCTGCAATCCCTAGCTTCAATGCACAAAATGCACTAAGTTTTGCACCTGCTTCTCCTCTTACTCCATCAGTTCCAAAAAGTTTCATAGTTTATTTGCCTTTAATGAAAAATAAAGTATAATGTTATCTTAAATTTTTTTAAAAAGGATTAACACTCTTATGGCAAATCATAAATCAGCAGAAAAACGCATTAGACAAACCATTAAAAGAACAGAAAGAAATCGTTACTACAAAACAAGAATTAAAAATATGACTAGAGCTTTAAATGAAGCTGTATTAGCAAATGATGTGTCAAAAGCACAAGAATTACTAAAAAATATCAATAAATCTTTCCATAGCTATGTAAGCAAGGGGATACTTACAAAAAATACAGCTGCAAGAAAAGTTAGCAGACTAAATGTAGCAGTTAAGAAAATAGCATTATCTAGCAAGTAAGCCGTAGCAATAAATAATGTTAGCAAGCAAATTACAACCTTTTATTTCTCGTTATGATGAGATAAGCTCTTTATTGCTTAAGCCTGAAATTCTAAATGATGTGAAAAAGATAACAGAGTTAAGCAAGGAGCAAAGCTCTTTAGAAGAGTTGGTTTGCAAAGCTAGAAAATATCTAGGCAACTTGCAGAGTATAGATGACAATAAGGCTTTGCTAGATGATAAAGAGCTTGGTGAGTTAGCAAAGGAAGAGATAAAAGAAGCAGAAAGTGAAAATAAGATTCTAGAAGAAGAAATAAAACTACTCTTACTTCCAAAAAATCCAAATGATGACAAAAATATATATTTAGAGCTTAGAGCTGGTACTGGTGGTGATGAGGCTGGTATTTTTGTAGGTGATTTATTTAAAGCCTATGTAAGATATGCAGAATCTAAAGGTTGGAAATGCGAGATTATAAGTTCTAATGAAAATAATGTTGGTGGATACAAGGAAATTATAGTATTGATAAAGGGTAAGGGTGTTTATTCTAGGCTTAAGTATGAAGGTGGGATTCATAGGGTGCAAAGAGTGCCAGAGACAGAATCTCAAGGGCGGATTCATACTTCTGCTATTAGTGTGGCTATAATGCCTGAAGTTGATGATGTGGAAGTTGATATCAATCAAAATGATTTAAGGGTAGAGGTTTTTAGAGCAGGTGGTCATGGTGGTCAGTGTGTCAATACTACAGATTCTGCAGTTAGAATCACCCATATACCAACCGGCATAAGTGTGTCAATGCAAGATGAAAAATCTCAACACAAAAATAAAGATAAGGCTCTAAAGATATTAAAAGCAAGAATTTATGAAGCTGAATTAGAAGCACAAATGCAACAAAATGCAGAAGCCAGAAAATCACAAGTAGGTAGTGGTGATAGAAGTGAGAGAATAAGGACATATAATTATCCGCAAAATCGTCTCACAGACCATAGAGTAGGGCTTACATTGTATAGCTTGGAAGAAATTATGCTAGACGGTAATTTTGATGCAGTTATAAATCCAATTGTCGCATATTTTCAAGCTGAAGCATTGCGAAATAATGAAGATTCTTAAGGTTTAAGGAACTTTTTAAGAATTTTTATTTATAATTTCCACTTCTTTTTTACAAGGACAGATGGGTGAGTTGGCTGAAACCACATCCCTGCTAAGGATGCGTAGTCGCAAGATTACCGAGAGTTCGAATCTCTCTCTGTCCGCCACTATTTCTCAATATAGTCTTATTTACTTATTTTAAGTTTTTTGTATAATAAATAAAATTTTTAAAGGTATTTTGTTGGATTTTGATTTTATTATGCGTTCCTTACCAGTATTTGCAAAGGCGCTTTATTTGACATTACATTTATCATTTTTTGGTATTTTGTTTTCCATAATTCTTGGATTTTTTATAGCTTTAATTCAGTTTTATAAGATTCGTATTCTAGATATTATTGCTTCAATATATATTGAACTTTCAAGGAATACCCCACTACTTATTCAACTATTTTTTTTATATTATGGCTTATCGCAGATAGGTTTTAAGTTAGGGAGTTATACATGTGCTTTAATTGGGGTTGTATTTTTGGGTGGTAGTTATATGGCAGAGGCTTTTAGAGCAGGATTAGAATCAGTAGGAAAAGTCCAAATAGAATCTGGGCGAAGCTTGGGTTTTGGTGAAATATCATTGATTTTTTATATAATTTTGCCACAAAGTTTGGTTGTTAGTCTGCCATACATTGGTGCAAATGCAATATTTTTACTAAAAGAAACTTCAGTAGTTAGTGCAATAGCACTTGCTGATGTATTGTATGTAACAAAAGATCTAATAGGTAGCTATTATAAAACAAATGAGACTTTGTTGTTACTTGTTATGTGCTATTTGGTGGTATTGTTGCCTTTATCTTTTTTGTTTTATTGGCTTGAGAAACGATATAAAAGAATAATAGGTTAATTATGGAAATTTTATTTGATACTCAAAATATCGCAAGAATCTTAGAGGGCGTTTTTGTAACATTTCAAATAGCTTTTATTGCGATATTTTTTTCAATTATTTTTGGGTTTATTTTAGGGTATTTGATGACACTAAAGATTTGCCTAATCAACTTTATATGTAGAATTTATTTGGAATCTATAAGAATAATCCCAATACTTGCTTGGCTGTTTATAGTTTATTTTGGTTTTTCATCTTTTTTAAATCTAAGTGGAATTATGTCTTGTATTTTAGTTTTTAGTCTTTGGGGAATTGCCGAGATGGGTGATTTGGTAAGAGGTGCTATATCAAGTCTGCCAAAGCATCAAAGTGAGAGTGGTAGAGCATTAGGCTTAAGCGAGATGCAAATACAAATATTTATAATACTGCCACAGAGTATTAAAAGGCTTATGCCATCACTTGTGAATTTATTTACTAGAATGATAAAAACAACTTCTTTGGCTGCTCTAATAGGTGTAAGTGATATGCTGAAAGTAGGACAACAGATAATTGAAGTTAATTTGCTTAGCTATCCACAAGCTAGTTTTTGGATATATGGTGGAATCTTTTTTATTTATTTTATTTTGTGCTATCCTTTGTCAATTTATAGTAAATATTTAGAAAAAAAATATATATAAGGAATTTAGGTGTCGAATCATTTTGAAAATAAAATATTACTTGAAGCTAGAAGTATAGTAAAAAAATTTGGTAATAATTTAATCTTAGATGATATATCTTTAGAGGTAAAAAAGGGTGAGGTATGTGCTATTTTGGGACCTAGTGGATGCGGTAAGAGCACATTTTTAAGATGTATTAATGGGCTTGAGAAAATAGATGGTGGCGAGATAATTTTTGATGGAAAAGTAATAAATAGCACAAGTGGTAAAAATGTAAAACTAAATGAAATACGTCAGAAAATAGGTATGGTATTTCAAAGTTATGAACTTTTTCCTCATTTAAGTGTATTGGATAATATAATTTTAGCACCAACAAAAGTGCAAAATCGTAACAAAGATGAATCTATAAAAGATGCAATAGCATTGCTTGATAGAGTTGGATTAAAACACAAAAAAGATTCTATGCCACGAGAGCTTAGTGGTGGTCAAAAACAAAGGGTAGCCATAGTTAGAGCATTATGCATGAAGCCAGAGATTATGCTGTTTGATGAAGTTACTGCCTCATTAGATCCAGAAATGGTAAAAGAAGTGCTAGATGTTATCAAAGAGTTAGTAACACAAGGTATGACTATGATTTTAGTAACACATGAGATGAAATTTGCACAAAATGTAGCAGATAGAATAATATTTTTTGATAGTGGAAAGATAGCAGAAATAGCTACCCCTTCCGAATTTTTCGTAAATCCAAAGAGTAGTAGGGCAAAAAAGTTTTTAAGTGTTTTTGAGTTTTAACAAATATTTTACTTTTATTTAATATTTATTATATAAAATGATTAGACCTAAAGTGGAATTATTTTAGAGTATTGTTATCAAGGAATGCTATGAAAAAGATATTAGGTGTTGTTTTAGCTTCAGTAATTGGCTTATTTTTTATTGCATGTGGCAATGATAATACCGATACTTTGGAAGCTATAAAATCAAAAGGCGTTGTAACCATAGGTGTTTTTAGCGATAAACCTCCTTTTGGATTTGTTAATAAAAATGGTGAAAATGACGGCTTTGATGTATATGTATCAAGGCAGATTGCAAAAGATTTGCTTGGAGATTCAAGCAAGGTTAAGTTTGAATTAGTTGAGGCTGCAAATAGAGTTGAATTTCTAAAGAGTGGTAAGGTTGATATAATTATGGCTAACTTTACTAAAACAAAAGAAAGAGAAGAAGTTGTTGATTTTGCTACGCCTTATATGAAAGTTGCTTTGGGTATTGTCTCTAAAGGTGGAAATATAAAAAGCGTAGAAGACTTAAAAGACAAAAAACTAATAGTAAATAAAGGGACTACGGCTGATTTTTATTTCACTAAAAATCACCCTGAAATCGAACTTATTAAGTTTGACCAAAACACAGAAGCTTTCTTGGCATTAAAAGATGGTAGAGCAGAAGCATTAGCACATGATAATTTACTTGTTTTTGCTTGGGCTAAGGAGAATCCTGGATTTGAGGTTGGTTTAAGTAGGCTTGGTGATGAAGATGTAATAGCTCCTGCTGTTAAGAAAGGTGATACAAAACTACTAGAATGGCTAAATAAAGAAATAGAAACTTTAAATAGCAATGGCTTTATGAAAGAAGCTTATAAGAATACACTCTCTGATATATATGGGGATTCAAATCTAGAATCCGTCTTATTTGCTAAATAATCAAAATGCTTTTTGCATTTTGATTGCTTTAATTTCAAAAATATTTTTTAAAAGGGTTTTATTGAATGTGGAAGAAGATTTCATTAAATAATAAGTTTTTTATAATTCAAATTAGCGTATTTGCGATTTTTCTTATACCTTTTTTATTTTTTATAAATAATCTTATGAGTAATTATTCTGATGACTTATTAAATCAAAGATTAAATCAAATAGCACAAATAACAAATAAGAGTTTTCAAGTTTTTTCAAACCAAATAATTAGTGAAACAAAATCTGCTAATAATGTATTTGAGGAAGTAATATCACAAAATTTTGGAACATATCATACTGGAAGTTATACTTTGGGCGATAAAAGTGATACTACTTATGTGGGAAGCAAAGAAGTAAGGAATCTTTATTATAATGGACATGCATTAGCTGGCAGTATAGGTGTTGTGGATAGATTTTCTACTTTAATAGCTGGTGTTGCTACTATTTTTGTAAAGAGTGATGATGGGGATTTTGTGAGGATTTCTACATCTTTAAGAGATTCAAAAGGAAACAGGGTAATAGGAACTAATCTTGGCACAAGCCACCCTGCATTCAGTGTTGTAAATAATAAGCAAACTTTCTATGGAAGAGTGTCTTTGTTTGGCAAAGATTATATGTCAAGCTATAAGCCAATTATAGATTCTAAAGGAAGCGTTATAGGAATCTTATTTGTAGCATATGATCTATCACCTCTTTATGATTTGTTCGCAAAAGATATAGAAAACATCAAAATAGGTGAGCATGGCAGGATTTTGATTGTTGATAAAGCTTATGACAAGTTTATTGTTGGTAATTCCGACAAAAAGCCTAGCGAGTTTGCAAATTTAAATAATCTACCTTTAGATTCTTCAATAACCTATTACTTTGAAAATAAGCAATATAACACATATAGCATATATAATGAGCAATTAAATGTATATGTGCTGGTTGAAGCTCTGCAAGAGGATTTTGTTGGTGCTACAAATTATATAAAAAATGTAATCTTGTTTGGAATTATTGCATTATTGGTATTTGTCTTAATTGCTTTATCTATAGCTATAAAGAGTATTATAATAAATCGTCTTGAATCTATTTCTAAGTCTGTGCTTACATTTTTATCATATATAAACTATGAAACTCAAAATAGACCAGATCTAATCAAAAATAATGGCTATGAAGATGAATTAGGGAAAATGGCAAATGGTCTTAATGTATCTATCAAAAAAATTAGCCATAGTTTTGAAAAAGATGAAGAAACAATAAAAGATGCTATAAAAGTTAGTGAATCTTTGGAGAAGGGATATTTACATGCGAAAATATTAGCAGAGCCACATAGTCCCGGATTAATAAGGCTAAAAGATGTAATTAATAATGCATTAACTCATATTGAAAACAATATCAGAAGCGTTTTAGAAGTATTGAAAAACTATGCCAATAATGACTTTAGAAATAAGCTTGATACAAATGAAGTGCAAGGTGATATTTTAAGTCTTTATGAATCTTTAAATACTCTAAGAGATTCTATTGCAAGAACGGTTAATACTAGGATTAATACAAGTGATAAGCTAAAAAATATATCAATTGGTATGCTAGATTCTGTGCAAAAAATATCCGATGGTGCGACTTCTCAAGCTTCACAACTATCGCAAACAAGCTCTATTTTAGAGGAGATTAGTAGCCAAATTGGTGGAGTATCAGATAAAACATTAGAAGTAACCAAACAAGCAGAAGATATTAAAAACATAGTAGGTGTAATTAAAGATATAGCAGATCAAACAAATTTACTAGCACTTAATGCAGCTATTGAGGCAGCAAGAGCAGGAGAACATGGTAGAGGATTTGCAGTTGTTGCAGATGAAGTTAGAAAGTTAGCAGAGAGAACTCAAAAGTCTCTAGGGGAGATAGAAGCAAACACAAATGTGCTTGTTCAAGGAATAAATGAAGTAGCAGAATCAATAAGAGAGCAATCAAGTGGAATCTCTCAAATTAATGAATCTGTAAGTTCGCTAGAGTGTGTAACTAGAGAAAATGTTGATATTGCACATAATTCTCATGAGATTAGCGAAGATTTAAAGAGTATATCAATTGGTATTAGCGAAGATGCAAGGAAGAATCTAATTTAGATTTTTCTCTTGCTTTTGCAAATGTGGTTTAAGAAGCATTCATTGCATTTTGGGTTTATAGCCTTACATATATATCTGCCAAATAGAACCATTGCTTGATGTAAGATTCCTAAATTATCCTTAAAAATTTTTGATAAGTCTTCTTCTGTTTTTAGAGGTGTTTGTGCCCTACTTAGCCCAAGCCTATGAGATACGCGAAAGACATGTGTATCAACTGCTATATAATTTGCACCTTTAGATTCTATTAACACAACATTTGCAGTCTTTTGACCAACTCCGGGCAAGTCTTTTAGTTTGTCCCTGTCTAGTGGTATTTCTCCGTTATGTTTTTTATCAACTTCATTTGCCATTGCTAGAAGATTCTTAGCTTTATTATTAAAAAAAGAGCAGGTTTTTATTAGTTCTTTTATGTCTTCTAGATTTGCTTTTTTTAGTGCTTTTATATCTGGGTATTCTGCAAATAATGCTGGAGTTATTATATTTACCCTTTTATCTGTGCATTGGGCTGATAGCATTACGGCAATTAGTAGTTCATAGTCGTTTTTGTATTGTAATTCGGTTTTTGCTTCTTTGTAGTTTTTCAGGAATACTTCTTTTATTTCATTTATTTCTTTTTTGGTTGCTTTTTTTGGTAGTTTTTCCATGTTTATGCCTTATTTTTTAAATATATCAAATGGGCTTGTTATAGTTCTTTTTAGAATATTAAATGGAGCTATTAGTGCATCTTGTGTGGCTTGGGTATGGATTTTTGGATCTCCTATTGTGCCTCCGATTCTGAAGCTTGTTGATATATTTCCATCTTCTCCTAATAATATATAATTTACCCCCGGAATCTTGTTTATTATCCCACTTAAATTTTTAGCAGTGATTAGTTGAGCATGAAAATCTATGCTTTTATCATTTAGTGCAACTATTCCTTTACCTTTTATATCCATAGATGAACCATTGAAGTTTAGAGATTCAATTGCTACATATTCTTTGTCTATACCGAATTTTACCTTGCCACTCTCTACATAGTATCCTTTATCATTAAAGCCTGGCATTTTAAGAGATAGCAAAGAAGGCACAGAATCTATAAAGGTAAAAATATTATGCAAGGTTGCAAGATTGTTTATAGAGGTGCTTGCAAGGCTAAATTCACCGATGATAACACCATTATCATCTGTATTTGCCTCAAGGTAGAATCTACCATTATGAAATATCTTTTTGTTTCCTAAAGTATTTAAGAAGTCATCACCAAATTCAGAAGCCTTTATCATTAGGTATTCATCTTTTTTCTTTAGGTTTAGCACACCATTTTTGTGTTGCAAGTTTGCTACTATTAGCCCATTATTTATTGATATATTAAAGTTATCGCTAAGTAGATAAAAATCATCATTTACGATTATATCTGCGTTTGTGCCTTTTATAATTATATTTGTTTGATTGTTACTATCATTTGCTAGTGTGCTTTTGTTTGCATTTAAAATTGCATTGTGCAGATTTATTTCTTGGCTTTCTTTTGTGCCTACTATTCTTAGCTTGCTATCGCTTGATCTTATCGTGTATTTTGTTGGTGTATATGATAGAGATAGTTGTGTTGTTTGGATTGGTGCTTTATTTTGTTTGTCTAGTAGGATTTCTTGTTGTGTTTGCAAATCAAAGACTGCGTGATATTCTATAAAATCTTTTGTTATTATTTGTGCATTACCGCTTGTTACTTTATAATCATTTAGAATTTTTGAAAAATGTTTTAGGTTTTCTAGTGAATTTAGTGTTATTTTAGATTCCAAATCTCCAAAGATACCTGTAATTTGTAATTTTGGTAGGTTTAAAATTAAGCTGTCGTTAAAGTCTATATTAAATGGTATGTTGCTATTTTGTATTAATAATATATCTTTGTTTTCTTGTGAGAGTGTGGATTCTATTACTTCAAGTTCACCACTTATTATTTTATTGTCTAGTTCTATTGTGAAATTAGCATTAGCATTTAGCATATCTTTGTATTTTGCTTCTTTTATGTGTGCTGTTACTATATTATTGTCTAGTTGTATTTCGGCGGTTTTTGTTTGTATTGGTATATTGTTTATTAGAATTTCATTGTCTGTTGTTTTAAAGATTCCATTAGTAAGCACTTTGTGATTTTTTAAGTTTATATATAGGTGTAAATTTGATTTTATGTTTGAGTGTTTTGCAATTATTGGCAAGTTTATCTCATATGCTTGTAGTAGAGAGATTATTTCAGAATCTAGCTTTGTGTTTGCATTTATGTTTATTTTTAGCAATGTTGGTCTATCTAGGTGTGAAAGGTCTTCAAGTATCACGCTTGAATCTTCAAGTGCATGGTTTTTGTATGTTGCATTTTTGGGGTAGAACTCTAAGTTGTGATTTTGGAAGATTAGTTTTACTGATTGTGCATTTATTGTTTGTAGAGATTCGTGGAACTTTACTTCTGCATTTCTTGCTTCACCTATTATGTATAGGCTATCTATGGATTCTTGAATTATATTTTTGCTCTTTAGTGGTATATTTATATAGAAGTCTTGTATTATGGCGTCTTTTACTTGGTAATTATCATAAATCCATGAATCTACGAGTTTGTCTTTTGCAGTTGGAAGTATGTTGCGTAAAAACTTTATGTCTTTAAATTCGCTACTATTTCCTTTTAGTGTGATGTTTTCTAAGTCACTATTTATATCTAGGTTTATTGTTATGAATTCTTTATTGTTATCTTTATCCCAAAACTTTAGAGTTCCATTGGTATTTAGGATTTTGCTATTTATGTCATATTCTCCATTTGCTTGATAGTATATTGCATATGGCTTTATAAAGAAATCTTCAACAAAGATTTTTATTTTTGAGTTTTGTTCTTGCAGTTTTGCTTTTGTGTATAGCAAATTTGAATCTAAAGAAAAGTTCTCTCCATCATATGCGAGTTTAGCCTTGTAATTCTCAAACGAAATTGTATTTATTTCTATTTGCTGGAAATATTGTAATGTTAGATGTATGTTTTTTATATGATGTAAGTTTGATTTTAAGTCAAAATCAGAATCTTTTTTGCTTTGCGTAAAATCTATGTCATTTATTTTTAAAATTAATTTTTTATCTAAGCTTAGATAAAATCCGCTAATTTTGATTCCATTGATGTTGAATCTATCAATTGCAATACCATTATAAAGGACAATATAAAACGATATGAGTATAGATGATAAGAGAGTAAAAAATATAAATATTTTTAGTAATCTTACAGATGTTTTTTTCATTTTGTTAATTGCTTTATGTTTTTATCTACAAACGCCTATGAGCTCTAGTAAGGTTGTCTATATACCTCAAGGCGGTATTAATGAGATTATAACATACCTTAAGAAAAATAATTTCGATCTTACCTATATAGATAAATATTTATTGCGAATTTTTGGTTATCCTCAAAGTGGTTGGCTTGATATTAAAAAAACAAGGCTTAGTAAGGGAGATTTTTTATATTCATTAACGAGTGCTAAAGCTGCCTTAGAAGATATAAAGCTAATTCCGGGAGAGACTTTGTATTTTTTTATAAAAGATATAGCAAAGCAAATGAATCTAAATGAAGAGAAATTATATATCGCATATTATAAATATGCTCCATATATCGATGGTGTAATACTTGCAGATACATATAAAATACCAAAAGGCATAAGCGAAAATCATCTTATGTATTATTTGGTAAATAATTCGCTAAAAGAACATAGAAAATGGGCTATCAAATTTCTAGGAGAGTATGATGAAAAGCAGTGGTTTAGGTATGTAACTATAGCCTCTATTATCCAAAAAGAATCTGCAAACGAAGAGGAGATGCCACTTGTCTCTGCTGTGATACATAATAGATTGAAATTAAAAATGAAATTACAGATGGACGGGACTTTGAATTATGGCAAATACTCTCACACTAAGGTAACTCCTAAAATGATACAAAATGACACAAGCCCATATAACACATATAAAAAAGAAGGAATCCCAGAAGCACCTGTTGGCAGTGTTAGCTTCAAAGCTATCTTATCAGCCATTTTTCCGGCAAATGTGGATTATTTGTATTTTGTAAGAAACAAACAAGGTGTTCATTCTTTCTCAAAAACTTATAAAGAACACATTAATAATTTCGATAAATAGATATGAATTTAATTTTTTATGTGAATCTAAGACTTATTTAAGAAAAAATAATCGAAAATATCTCATAAGAAGTTAAAAATATCTTTAATTTTTTGAGATATTTTTGACTTGCTATGTCAAGGAAAACATATGGAAAGAGTTAAAAAGGTTGGTATTATTGGTGCTGGGCATGTTGGTTCTACTCTTGCATTTATCTTATCATCAAGCACACCTTATGAAATAGTTTTGCAAGATAAGGATAAAGATAGAGCTAGAGGTATGTTGCTTGATATGTTTCAGGCTTCTTGTATTGGGACAAAATTTACAAAGCTTGGAGTTATCACAAATCCAAAAGATCTTAAAGGTTGTGATTTAATTGTTATTGCTGCTGGTTCTCCTAGATTGCCGGGCATGAGCAGAAATGATTTATTATTTGCAAATGCTAAGGTAATAAGCGAAATATGCAAAGATATTAAAGAAAATTCCCCTGAATCTATTTTGCTTTTAGTAACAAATCCGCTTGATGCAATGGTATATACTGCATTAAAAGAGACCGGATTTAAAAACAATCAAATACTTGGAATGGCTGGTGTGCTAGATAGTGCAAGAATGGCTAGTTTTATATATGAGAAGTTACAATGTGCCCAAGGGCAAATTGTAGCACCAGTTATGGGTGGTCATGGAGATGATATGGTGCCACTAGCTAGATTTAGTAGCGTTAATGGTGTTCCGCTAAGCGAGTTACTAAGTGAGCAAGAAATAGAAGAAGTAGTGCTTCGAACTAGAAATGCAGGAGCTGAGATAGTATCATGCCTAAAGAAAGGCTCTGCATATTTTGCACCTGCTAGAGCTACTGCAGAGATGGTAATTGCAATTATGAGTGATAGTCATAAGATTCTGCCAAGTGCGGTGTATTTAAATGGCGAGTATGGATATAGAGATGTTGTTGCAGGTGTGCCAGTTGAGCTAGGTAGGAATGGGGTTGAGAGAATTGTTGAATTAACTCTAAATGAAAAAGAAAGTAGTCAATTTGCAAATTCAGTAAATTCTGTAAAAACTCTAATTGATGAATTAAATAGCAATTATTTTAAATAGTCTTCCAAAAGGAGTGCATTGGTTAAAACTAAATATTTTATCGTTTTTAAAATAAATTCTAAAAGGAGAAAGAAATGGGATTGTTAAAAGCACCAGAAAATACACCAGTTTGGATAAATGAGGATCGCTGTAAAGCATGTGATTTATGTGTTTCTGTATGTCCTAGTGGCACTTTAGCTATGAAGTTTGATGAACATAAGGTCTTAGGAAAAATGGCTAAAGTCATTAATCCTGAAAGTTGCATTGGTTGTCAAGATTGTGAGTTGCATTGTCCTGATTTTGCCATTGCTGTTGCAGATAGAAAAGAATATAAGTTTGCAAAGCTAACAGACGAATCTAAGCAAAGAGCACAAGCCATTAAAGAGAATGGCTATATGGCTTTATAAGGGAGGTTTTATGAGTAGAGAGTTTATATCAAATGGAAATGAATTGGTTGCACATGCTGCAATTGATGCTGGCTGTAGGTTTTTTGGTGGTTATCCAATTACTCCTTCAAGTGAAGTGGCACATGAAATGAGTGTGCTATTGCCTAGGGAGAATGGTAGCTTTATCCAAATGGAAGATGAAATAGGTGGAATCTCTGTTGCATTAGGTGCTTCAATGAGTGGTGTAAAATCTATGACTGCTACTTCAGGTCCCGGAATATCACTAAAAGCAGAACAAATAGGACTTAGCTTTATGGCAGAGATTCCTCTTGTTATTGTTAATGTTATGAGGGGAGGACCTTCAACTGGGCTTCCAACAAGGGTAGCACAAGGAGATATAGCACAAGTTGCACACCCAACTCATGGTGATTATCAATCAATAGCATTGTGTCCGGGTAGCTTAGAAGAGGCATATACAGAGACAATTAGAGCGTTTAATTTAGCAGAAAAGTTTATGACGCCTGTATTTTTGCTACTTGATGAGACTTTAGGTCATATGCATGGAAAGGCTATAGTTCCAGATGTAAATGAGCTACAAATTATAAATAGAAGAGTTTATAGTGGAGATGCAAGTTCTTATAAACCTTATGATGTGCCAGATGATGAACCAGCTATTTTAAATCCATTCTTTAAAGGTTATAGATACCATATAACAGGGCTTCATCATGGACCTACTGGATTCCCTACAGAAGATGCTGTTCTTTCTCAAAAGCTAATAGATAGATTATTTAACAAGATTCTTAGCAAGAAAAATGAAATAATCTCTTATGAGGAATATAAATTAGATGATGCAGAGATATTGCTAATTGCTTATGGTTCTACTTCAAGGAGTGCCAAAGAGGCAGTTGATAGATTGAGAGATGAGGGTGTTAAGGTTGGTTTGTTTAGACCTATTACAATATGGCCAGCACCAAAAGAGGAGTTAGCAAAATTAGGTGCTAGATTTAGCAAGATTCTTGTAGTGGAGTTAAATAAAGGACAATTCGCAAAAGAAGTTGAACACTCAATGAAAAAAGAAGTTTCGCTTTTAGCTAAGGCTAATGGTCGTCCGCTCTCACCAATTGAAGTTATAAATAAGATTAAGGAGTTGTAATATGGCATTTAATTATGATGAATATTTAAGAGTAGATAAAATGCCGACACTTTGGTGTTGGGGTTGTGGTGATGGCGTAATCTTAAAAGCTATAGTTAGAGCCATAGATAAACTTGGTTGGGATATGAATGATGTGTGTTTAGTTAGTGGTATTGGCTGTAGTGGTCGCGTGTCATCTTATGTAAATTGCAATACTGTGCATACTACACATGGTAGAACTCTTGCTTATGCAACTGGAATCAAACTTGCAAATCCAACAAAGAAAGTTATTGTAGTAGGTGGTGATGGAGATGGGTTGGCAATTGGTGGGAATCATACGATTCATGCTTGTAGGAGAAATATAGATATTAATTATATTTTAATTAACAACTTTATCTATGGGCTTACAAACTCTCAAACTTCACCTACAACTCCTAAAGGAATGTGGACTGTAACGGCTCAATATGGAAATATAGACCCAACATTTGATGCAGCTAAATTAGCTGAAGCTGCTGGAGCTAGTTTTGTCGCTAGAGAATCTGTGTTAGATCCTAAAAAAATGGAGAAAGTATTAGTGGAAGGCTTATCGCATGAAGGCTTTAGTTTCTTTGATATGTTTAGTAATTGTCATATAAACTTAGGTAGAAAAAACAAAATGGGTGAAGCAGTAGATACATTATCATGGATTGAGAACATGATTGTTTCTAAGAAGAAATATGACGAGCTAAGCCTTGATGAGAGAGTTGGTAAATATCCTACTGGAATTTTGGTGCATGATACTAATAAAATAGAGTATTGTAAGGCATATAGTGAAGTTCAGAAAAAAGCTCAAGCTAAAAAAGGGGGTGCAAAATGAGAAGACAACTTCGTTTTACAGGCGTTGGAGGTCAGGGTGTTTTGCTAGCAGGGGAGATTTTAGCAGAAGCACAGATAAGAAGTGGTGGCTTTGGGGTTAAAGCTGCTACTTATACTTCTCAAGTTCGTGGAGGACCTACTAAGGTTGATATACTGCTTGATAAGAATGAAATCTTATATCCTTATGCAAATGAAGGTGAAGTAGAGTTTATGCTATCAACTGCACAAATTAGCTACGATCAGTTCAAAAGTGGCTTAAAAGAGGGGGCTACAATTGTAGTAGAGCCAAATTTGGTAACTCCTAGTGAAGAAGATAAAAAAAGATTCAAGATATATCCAATACCTATTATTTCAATAGCAAAAGAAGAAGTAGGGAATGTGGTTACACAATCAGTTGTGGCATTGGCTGTTACCGTTACTTTAACAGAGTGTATAAATAGAGATTTGGTATATGAGACAATGATTAGCAAAGTTCCTGCTAAAGTTGTTGAGTTAAACAAAAAGGCATTTGAATTGGGTGAAAAATATGCAAAAGAAGCAAAAGCATAAAATTGTGCTTTTGCGATACTTAATGTCAGTGTATTTTTAGAAAATTATAGATACAATCACTTTTATGCAAAGACAAACGTGGACAAATAGATTTACTTATATTTTAACTGTTGCTGGTGCTACTATAGGCTTTGGAGCCACTTGGCGTTTTCCATATTTAGTTGGCGAAAATGGTGGTGGTGCTTATGTGCTTACATTTATTTTAGCTATGATTTTGGTTGGGATTCCTATAATCTTGGTTGAAAATGTCATAGGAAGAATGTCTCACAAGAACTCTGTAGATGCTTTTAGTGTAAATAAGAAGGATATTAGCAAATATTGGAAAATTTTTGGATACATGGGACTTATAGGCTCATTTGGTATTTTGGCTTATTATATGGTTCTTGGTGGTTGGGTTATATCATATATTGTAAATATCTTCACTTCATTTTTTAATTCAAATATCGGACTTGACTTATCAAAGGCTATTACAAGTGAAGCTACTTCTAAATTTTATACAGATAATATAGAAAATTCACCGCTTCTAATAGGCATATATACATTTTTGTTTGTTGTGATAAATTGGTTTATTTTACGAAAGGGAATTATTGAGGGGATAGAGAGGTCAGTTAAGTGGCTTATGCCATTATTATTTGTATGTCTTTTATTAATGATTGCTAGGAATTTTACACTTGATGGAGCTTTAGAAGGGATTAAGTTTTATTTGATTCCAGATTTCTCTGCCATTACGCCACAATTATTTTTATATGTTTTAGGACAAGTATTTTTTGCTTTATCTTTAGGGTTTGGTGTGATTATTACACTATCTTCGCATTTGAGCAAAGAGGAAAATTTAGTAAAAACTGCCACAATAACAGGCGTTGTAAATACTTTAATAGCTTTTTTGGCTGGTTTTATGATTTTTCCTTCACTCTTTAGTGTTGGCTTATCGCCTGATTCTGGTCCTTCATTGGTGTTTAAGAGTTTGCCTATTGCATTTTCTCATATGCATTTTGGAGGATTCTTTGCGGTATTGTTTTTTGTGCTATTGTTGTTAGCTGCACTTACGACTTCTATTACTATCTATCAGGTAATAATTAGTGTATTAGAAGAAAAGTTTAAAATGCGACATAAAAATGCTGTGAATCTAACACTTATTGCGGTTTTTATTGCTGGTAATATCCCATGTGTCTTAACTTATGGACCTTGGAGTGATATTATTATTTTTGGCAGAAATATATTTGATACATTTGATTTTGTAAGTGGAAATATATTTTTTGTATTGACTGCACTTGGTTCTGTGATTTTTGTAGGTTGGGTTATAGGTGAAGATTCTATTGATGAGCTCAATAATTATAATGGTAGAAGCAAGTTTAGCCTATTGTGGTTTGGGTATATAAAATATTTTGTCCCATTTATAATTATTGTCATTTTTGTTAGTGGCTTTGTTCTGAAAGTTTGAAGCTATTTTTTAAGATTCTTATCGATATAAGCATTACTAAAATTTCAGCAACAAAAGAAGTTATTAAAACACCATTTATGCCTAGCAATTGACTTAATATTAACAACACAATAAAAGGAGATATTAAGTTGTTTAACAATGAGATGGCGAGTGATTTTTTGACTTCATTACATGCGGTTAGATATGAACCAATAAAAAGATTAAACCATGCAACTAAAAAATTGAATGAAAAAATCAATAAAGCACTAACTCCAAGCGGTATTAGAAATTCTTCGCCTTTTTTTATAAATACAGAGAAAATTTCTTCTCCAAATATTGTTACTATGATAAACGCTATAAGAGATACTAAAAATGCAAGAATCATAGTGTATTTTGCAATCCACTTTAATCTTGCTTTATTCTTTGTAGCGTAATTATAACTGAAGCTTGGTTGCATTGAATCGTAAATGCTGATTATAGCTGACATTATAAATGTATCGATATAAGAAATAATGGAAAATATTGCAACATATTCTATGGTTGATATTTTTAGGATTATATAATTTACCAAAATGGCTAAGGCTTGACTTGAGATATTGCTTAGAAATTCTGATGAACCATTTAAAATAATATTTTGAAAAGAAGCAAGGCTTATATAGAATTTTGTAAATTTTAAAGTTAGCTTATTGGTTAGAAATGGATATAAGCCTATTATCGCTCCAAGTGTAAAACCAATGCAAGTTGCAAGTGCAGCACCTGCTAAACCTAAAGATAATTCCACAATAAACAAATAATCTAGCACTATATTTGTTATAGAAATTATTATATTGTTAGCCATACTATATATATTTTTGCCACAGATTCTAAGATAGCTATCAATGGCAAAAGGTATGGCAACAAAAGGATAAAAATAACAAAAAATATTTAGGTATTCTAAGCTCATGCTTTTTATATTTTCATTCGTGTTAAAAATATCCAAAGCTAATGGCACTAGAAAATACCCTATAAAAGCCATTATAGATGAGATTACAATAATAATACAAATGCTTGCACTAAATATATTGTTTGCTTTTAAGTGTTTTGCTTTGCCAAGTAACATGGATATCTGCACTGAAGAACCAATAGCTATCATGTCTGATAAGCCAAATGATATGATGATAAATGGCATTACAAGTGCCATTGAAGCTAGTGCATCTTTACCCAAGAAAAATCCAACAAAAATAGAATCTACAATAAAATAAATGGAAAAAAATATAGCACTAACCATATTTGGCATAGCATATTTTGATAGAAGTTTAATTGGATGTAAACTCTTAAAATCACTCATAGAGTTGAATCTCCGATATATTTAAATAATTTTTAGATGTTTAATGAGAGTGCATGTATCTAGTTAGTCCATTTGTGTATTGTATCATATTATGTTGTGATTCGTCCGCTGTGAGTATATACATTAGCATTATTGCCTCTAGCAAACCCTATTAGAGTTACTCCTGTTTCTTGGGCTGCTTTTACTCCCATGTAAGTTGCCGCAGCTTTTGAAACCACTATTGGTATATTATGCATCACTGCTTTTATTACCATCTCTAGTGATAGCCTACCACTTACAAATAATATTGAATTTGTTTTATCTAATTTATTTAATGCAGCTTTTCCCATTACTTTATCTATTGCGTTGTGTCTTCCTATATCTTCGCTTATTAGTGTTTGGTATTCTAAAACAAGCATAGCCTTATGGACGCAACCTGTAAGGTTAAAAAGTTCGCTACTTTGTTCAAATTGTCTTAATAATTCAAAGATTCTATTTGTTGATACTTTATAATTTGTATTTACAAATTTTTCAATGACATTTTCCTCTAAGTTACCAGCTACGCCGACGCAACACCCAGAAGTTAGAGTTTTTTCCTTAAATAATCCATCTAGTTTAGATTTATCTATGTTTGCCTCTATATTTACAGATAGCCCATTTTCACTAACTTTTATAGATGATATTTGATCTACATTGTCAATTACACCTTCACTCAATAAGAATCCTACTATATGAGATTCTTGGTCTTTTGGTAGAGACATTACTGATAGTAGTTTTTGATTATTTAAAAAAAAGGCAATTCTTTCTTCTTGTATGACGCTATCTTCTCTAGTGGCTGTATAGCCACTAGGAGATATGGTTTGTATATTTAGGACTTTATGCAGCATTTATTTCTTTGTAGTAGTAGCTATGTAGTATAGCTATTTCTTCTTCGCCCATATGTCCGTCTATTATTGAGTTTAATGCACCTTCAATCGCAAATACTGCCATATATATGTGTGTAATTAATAGTGCAATCACTAAAAATCCAAGCACATTATGCAATAACGCCATCATTCTTAATGTCTCAATATCTGCAAATTGAAAATACATATAAGCACCAGATATAGCCATAATAAAGCCACCAACTGTGCAAACCCAAAACCACATTTTTTGACCAGCATTAAATTTGCCAGCTGGAACTGGTTTTTTCTCCTTACTTAAGTATCCGCCCATTATCATTAGCCATTGTATGTCGTATGCTCTAAATAGTGCGTGTTTAATCCACATTAAAAACATCAATACACCAAATATTACAAACAATATAGTAGCAATACCATGAACATCTCTAGCAAATCTTACAAAAGAGCCACCACCAAGTTTATCCCCAAAAATCATAACAAGACCAGTTAAGCATAGCACTACAAAAGGCACAGCAGCACACCAGTGAACTATTATGTTGTAGTTAGAAAATACTCTTATTTTCTTGCCATGCTCAAACTTTTTTTGACCAACAACCATAAAATGTGTTAGAAATGCAAGAGGCACTAAAATTACTATAATGGCAAATATAGTTGAGAAATAATTACCTTGTAAAATAGTAAATATATTTCCCCAACCAACCGCATTAGGAGAATGAATCCCCCAATTTTTGATTGCTTCTACTTCTGGACCACCATATAAATTTTTATTCATAGGATTTACCATTAAAGTATCATTGCCCTTTATTACTTCAGCATATTGCTTACCTCCCTCTTGTGGAACACTAGGGTTTGCTGCAAATGCTAAGTTGCTAAAAGCTATAAATAACATTAATAAGAAAGTTTTAATTGTTTTCATAAAACCCTCCTTAGTTACCATAGGCAGTTTTCCACACATTTGGCACAGCATTTGGAATATTTTCTCCCCTCATTGTTGCACGATGAGTGATTATATTGGCTACTTCTTCGCTACTTCCAGCTAGTAGAGCTTTAGTTGAACACATACTAGCACACATAGGCACTTTACCTTCTGCTATTCTGTTTTGTCCATATAGTTCATATTCTTCTTTACTATTTGTCTCTTCAGGACCACCAGCACAGAATGTACATTTATCCATTGAACCACGACTTTCAAATACTCCATTTTTAGGGAATTGTGGTGCACCAAACGGACAAGCATAAAGGCAGTAAGCACAACCTATGCAAGTCTTTTTGTCGTGTAATACAATCCCATCTGCTCTAATATAGAAGCAATCTACAGGACACACTTGAGCACAAGGTGCATCAGAGCAGTGCATACAAGCAATTGAAACAGCACTTTCTTTGCCTACTTGACCTTCATTTAGCACAACAACTCTTCTTCTATTTACTCCAACAGGCAAGTGATGAGCCTCTTTACAAGCTACATCACACCCATGACATTCTATACATCTGTTTGTATCACAATAAAATTTGATTCTTGAGAAATTATCTAAAATATTTGTTGTATTACTCATAGTTTATCCTTTATTGTGCTTTTTCGATTCTGCATAGACCGCATTTTGTCTCTGGACAAGCAGAGTTGTAATCAAAGCCATAACTTGAAATCATATTAGCAGATTCACCAATTACATAAGGCTTTGTGCCTTCAGGATACTTATCAAGTCTAGATTCTCCTTGATCTAAACCAGAGAAGTTTTGAGGTAGCCAAACGCTATTGTAATCCACTCTTGTTGATATTTTTGCAGGAACTAGAATCTTAGCACCATTTGTTCCGTGCAACCATACTTGATCGCCATTTTTAATATTTAGCTCTGAAGCTTTATCAGGGTGGATTTCTACAAACATTTCACCTTCAACTTCAGCTAGATATTTTGCACTTCTAGTCTCAGCACCAGTTCCCATATGAGCAACAAGTCTTCCACTTAGCATATTTACAGGGAATTCTTTTACCCAATCTCTTTCTTTTTGTCTAGATTCATATTGGATATTTGCTCTAAAGTGATCTTTTTTATCTGGGAAGCTAGGATATTTGCTTACCAAATCACCTCTTACTGAATGCAGTGGCTCTCTATGTAGTGGTATTTGGTCATACCAATTCCATACCTTTGCTCTAGCCTTACCATTACCATAAGGACATAGACCAGCTTCTAGTGCTTTTTCTACTAGTATGTTATTACCGATTCCTAACGCAAAAGTGCTTCCAGCTACCGCTTTCTTTTCTTCTTCTGTTAGTTTTATGCCTAGAGATTCAGCATTAGCTGCAGTTACAGGTGCATGTCCTCCAATATGTTTAGAGTTAGGCAATGATCTATTTGTTAGCATACTCTTACCATCAGGGCTTGTTGTTCCCCAATTCACACGGAATCCCATACCTCCACGCATAACAGGGATACTATCATTATACATTACAGGAGTTCCGGGGTGCTTATCACTCCAGCAAGGCCATGGTAATCCATAATAATCTCCCTTAAATGGTCCAGTTCCTTCTAGTGTTACTTTATCGAACATATGCCAATTTTCTTGGTGAGCTTTTAGTCTTTCTGGACTCATACCTTGAAGACCTATGCTTCTTATGCTTTGTGTTAATTCTGTTGTTGCATCATCAGGCCAAATAAATTCTGTTCTACCTTTTGACTTTGCAATATCATATAATCTCCACTGCATTTCCTTTAAGAATCCTAATCTATCAGCTAATCCAAATAAGAATTCTTCATCTGGACGACACTCAAATAGAGGTTCCATAACCTTACTTCTCCACTGATAGCTTCTATTAGTTGCAGCAACTGAACCGGCAGTTTCCATTTGTGAGGCAGCAGGTAACATAAATAGATTATCGCTTCTATCGCTATATATTGCCAGGTCATTTACATAAGGATCTACAAATACTACTAAATCTAGCATATCCATAGCTTTCTTTTGTAAATTTAAAAGTGATACAGTAGTCATACCAGAGCCAATAACAACCAATGCCCTAAGCTTAGTCCCGCCATTGTTTGCTGCATTTTCATCATCTAAAACACCAAACTTCCATGTAGAGTGTGCAAAGCCTGTTTTTTCCATCATTTTTTTATCTTTAAATCTGTTTAGCATCCAGTCATACTCTACACCCCAGTGCTTACAGAAATGTCTCCATGCAGGCTCTCCAAGACCATAATAACCAGGTAGAGAATCTGATAGATTGTTCATATCAGAAGCACCTTGAACATTATCATGTCCTCTTAGAATATTCACACCACCACCATTTTTACCAATATTACCCAAGAACATTTGTAAAATAGGCATTATTCTTGTGTTGCTAGTTCCTACTGTGTGTTGTGTTAAACCTTGATTCCAAATAAGGCTTGCAGGTTTTGCACTAGCCATTTCTTCAGCTATATGACGGATTGCATCAGCTGGGATTCCACAGATATCAGCTGCTACTTCTGGTGGGAATTTTTTTGCTTCTGCAATAATTTCTTCATAACCATAAACACGCTCTTGTAGGAACTTTTCATCATATAGCTTGTTTTCGATTATGTGATTTAATAAACCATAAGCAAAAGCTATATCAGTTCCGCTTCTTATTCTATGGAACTCATCACATTTAGCTGCTGTTTTTGTAAATCTTGGATCAATACAAACAAGTTTAGCACCTTGTTCTTTTGCTCTTAAGATATGCACCATTGATACAGGGTGATTAACAGCTGGATTTGCACCAATAACTAAAATATATTTTGAAAACATCATATCGCCAAGGTGATTAGTCATTCCACCATACCCAAATGTATTCGCTACACCAGCGACTGTCGGGCTGTGTCAAACTCTAGCACAATGGTCTATGTTATTTGTTCCAAAAAATGCTGCAAATTTTCTTATATAGTAGCTTTGTTCATTAGAACATTTAGCACTACCTAAGAACATAACTGCATCAGGTCCACTTTCTTCTCTAATTTGCTTAAGTTTTTCAGCAATTTTATCCATTGCTTCATCGTATTTTACTCTAGCCCATTTTCCATCTTTTTTCTCTAATGGATATCTAAGTCTAGTTTCACTTCTTGCTCTATCAATCAAGTCTGCACCTTTACAGCAGTGCCCACCTTGAGAAACTGGGTGATCTTGTGCAACTTCTTGTCTAACCCAAACTCCATCTACAACTTCAGCAATTACACCGCAACCTACAGAGCAGTGAGTGCAAATTGTTTTGATTTTTTGTGAATTTGGATATCTTTCTTTTAACTCTTGAGCTGTGGCTGGACGCATAGTTTTTTGACTATCTGCACCAAGTGCTACACTAGCACTAGCCAAGCTTCCAAGAGCAGTCATCTTTAAAAACGCACGCCTAGTGTTGCGTCTTTTGATCGCTTCGCTCATTTTAGCCTCCTTAATTTAGAATTATTTTGCAACAGAATAATACATATCCCATTGTTGTGTTTTTTGATAAAGAATCTCTTCTTTAGGAGATTTCCCCCTTACAAGATTCTCACTTGTGCCTTTCTTGCTACAACCTGCTAATGCTATACTAACACCAGCTACTGCCACTGAAGTTTTAGTGGCGGTTTTTAGAAATTCACGCCTACTTTTCTCCATAGTGTCTCCTTGTTTTGAGATTTGGGATAATCCCACAAAAGCCTTCCATAAAAGACTTTTGTGAGATTACTTAATAATCTCACTTTCAAATTTTAAAAAAGATTCTAAAATAAGTGCTATATCTAAATATAAATCAGAATCTCTTCTTTCTTGCAACTCTTTACATAGACCAAAAAACGCATCTTTTGCTAGTAAAAAAACTTCTTTTGCTAATTCATCTTGGTTGTTCTTTAGTAGATATGATATAAACCCACAAATAAAGCCTAAATGCTCTTCTGTTTCTTTGAAAAGAGATGTATCTACTCTAACATCGCTTTGCTTTACTAAGGCTTTTATTTTTAAAAGACTATCACCACCTACGCAATTTTCATAATAATGAGATAAATGCATTCCAACTTGTTTTGCACCAAATGGTAATGCAAACATTTTTGAGTGCTCTTCTATGAATCTTTTTGTGTTATTTGTGGATACTTCATTTTGTAGGTGTTGTATATTTTCTAGTAGATTTTCATCGATTAGTGCTTGTGAGATAACTTGTAATTGTTGCTTTAAAACTTCTCCTCTATTATCTAGCATTTCAAAAACAAATAATCCATAAAAGAAGTCATAATATAAGATTCTTGCATTTGTCAGATTTTCTCTCTCAATTGGTGTTAAGTCTTGAATCATGTATTTCCTTTAGTTGGTTGCAAACATTACTTTAACTTTGCAATCAGAGCAACATTGCAATGTCTTTAGCTTTTTAGGATCGTTAGCAAATGCTACACTCATCATCGTTGCAATCTTGTCTATTGATTTTTTAGTAGAGAATACTTTTCCGCACTCTACACATTTAAATGGCTCATCTTTGGTTAATTCTTTACTTTTGAAGTAGTTTGAGTTTAGTTCCATTCCATTTCTATGCAATTCAATTACCTTTTCAGGGCATGAATCTACACAATATCCACAGGTAGTGCATATAGAAGGATTAAATCTTAAAGAGAAATCATCACTTCTAGCAAAAATAGCATTTACATTACAAGCACCTACGCATGATAGACATAATGTACATTTTTCTTTATTTATACTTATGTTTCCATAGTATGTAGGTGCTATGCTTTGTGCCATTCCGTAATCTTTGTCTTTTATCATGTATTGAATTCTTTGTGAAAAGGATTCTCTATATGGTTTAGAATATCTATTTTTATACAGATATTCTGCGAATTTTTGGGCTTTGTTTGATAGTTCGTTTATATTGTGTATATCAGCTATTAGTAGAGAATCTCTATTGTAAATTTGATTTGTTATATTGTTAATGAATGATACTACAGATTCTAAAATGCTATTTTTGTTATAGATTACAACATCATATCCGCTTGTTTGGAGGATTGTTAGATAGTCATTTTCATTTAGCATTTTTATATTTGGTAATACCATTGGAGTTAGGGATTCGTCTAGTATTATATTGTTATTTACAAGTTCTTCATACCCGCTATAATCACATAAAAATACTTTAGTATCTTTATATAAATCTATTATTTCTTCTAACCCTTCTTTTGGTAGTTCTTCATATTCTAAGCAGTTTGTAGGACACACGCCTATACATGCTCCACAAGATATACAGTCTATATGAGAGAATACTAGTTTCATAATGCTATCATCTCCGCCAACTCCAAAAGTAGGGCATATATCTACGCATTTTGCACAATGCTTCTCTCTTCTTTCATTGTATTGGCAATAATCATCTTTATACGAAATCACCTCTTTATATGTGTATGTGCCTATATTTTTACCTAGACATTCTATCAATGCAGGTGGAGATTCAAAGTCAGCAACGCTATATACTCCATTAAATCTAATTAAATTATCATCATGGACAAATAGCACCGCTTGAGAAAAAGTAGCTGATGAATCATCGCTAAATGTAGCTGTGAAATTACCAAAACTACCACTAAAAAGAGTGATATTATTTATATCAAGTAATGAGGCATTAAATTTATGCTCACTTTCCTCTAGGCTTTCTTTAAAGTTTGTAATAATACTTGGAATTTCATCATTATCTGCAGAGTAAAGTAGTGCGACTTTATTATCTATATCAGCACTTTTTGTTGAATCAAGCAAAAAGCTATCTATTATTTCTTGTGTTTCTTCTATTATTTTTAGCTTTGTATTATAGTTTGGCAGGGTTTTATCTATTAGTTCTGTTTTTATATGTTTATTTATTATCATACTCTTTCTTTAAAAATAATTTTACTTAATGCTATAAAGAACGCCCTAATTCTAGTTGATTTTATAGAAAAAGTCAATTAATTTTTAACATTTTATTGCCGAAAATATGATGTAATTCTGTTGTCCATTTACTTGTGTTGTTTAGTATTTTAAGTGAATTTTGTGATAGTTCTTCTCTTGTTTTTTGATTTTTTATGTTTTTTAAATGCTCTAAAAGCATATTTTGTATTTCATCTTTATTTAACTTCCATGCTTCTTTTATGTAGAAAATAGAATCTTTAAAGCCCTCTAGGTTACCTCTTTGGTTTTGTGCTACTTCTAGTGCTATACATGGTCTCCCACAAGCTAGAATCTCGCCTAGACTCTGACCGCATGCAGATATGCATAAATCCATGCTTGATATTAGTGCTACCATTTCTTTGGGACTTAGATTATAGAGGCAGTTTTTTTCTTTTAGATTCTTATGTATGCAATATATTTTAAGGTTTTCATTTACGCTATTTATTACATCTATTATAAATTGTGTTAGGTTTAATATATCATCTCCACCTAGTGTTATTAGAATCTTTTTTATTTGCTTATTTATTTTTGGTTGGTTTTTTAGGTTTTGTTGCAAGGCTTGTAAGAATTCTGCTTGCAGAAGCATGAAATTTCTGCCTATTAGCAATGAATGATTTTTATATTTTGCTTTATAATTGTCTATATTTTGGTTAAAGGCGTTATTTACAATTATGCCACTTGGATAATCAAGCCTAAAATAATCATCAAAAAACATACATTTTTTTGCTACTTTTGAAGCTAGAGTATATAAAGAAAGTGGGAGAGTGTAAGAATCTATAACTAATAGCTCTTTACTCCAAGTATTAGATTCATTTTCTACAAAACTCTCTAGTAGAGTTGAATCTAAAAGTAGAGATTCTATATTAAGAAGTTCTAGCTGATATTTTAGTGCCTTAGCCCTTGAGATATGTCCTAGTCCAACCCCGCATTTGCCATCGGCAAAAATTACTGCTCTAAGCATATATTTTTTTTAATGATTGAATTGTGCTACTTGCATTTAAAAGTAGCATATCAGCTAAGATTAAAGAAAGCATAGATTCTCCTACAACACTCCCTCTAATGGCGATACATGGATCATGTCTGCCTTTTATATGACATATTGTTTCTTTGTTATTTTTATCTATGCTTTTTTGTGGGATAAATATACTTGGTGTTGGTTTGAAATGTAGTTTAATAATAATTTCTTCTCCATTGCTTATCCCTCCTAGCATACCACCTGCATTATTTGTTAGAAATCCATTTGTATCTATTTCATCATTATTTTCTTTTCCTGTTTTTTTAGAGGATTCTACTCCACTTCCTATTTCTACTGCTTTTACACCATTTAGTCCAAGTATGCTTCCTATTGCAGAATCTAGCTTATAATATAGCCCCTCTCCAAGCCCCTTTGGGACATTACTAGCCTTAAGTAGTGCAACACCGCCTATACTATCGTGGTTATTTTTATGTTTTAGTATTTCTTGTTTTTGTAGTTTTTCTATATTTTTATCAAGGGAATATATCTCGCTTTTAAGTGCATTATTAAAGTCTATATCTTTGCATTCTATGTTTCCTATGCTAAGAATCCCACTTTGCACTTGTATGTTAAACTCCCTTAAAAGCATTTTAGCAAATGCGCCACCAGCAACCCTAATAGCACTTTCTCTAGCACTAGCCCTGCCACCACCTCTATAATCATAGATACCATATTTGTTATAGTATGTAATATCAGCATGACCGGGACGAAAAATATCTTTTATATTATCGTAGTGATTTGATTTTGTGTTGTTGTTTTTTATTATAAACCCTATTGGAGTGCCTAGAGTAGCATCATCAAATACCCCACTTAGAATCTCTACTATATCATCTTCTTTTCTTTGTGTTGAGTATAGATTCCTGCCCCCTTGTCGTCTTGTCATTTCTTGTTTTAATAATTTTCTATCTATCTTAAGTCCTGCTGGGAATCCATCTAAGATTCCACCTATTGCTTCTCCATGACTTTCTCCAAATGTGCTAAGTCTTAATCTAACCCCAAAAGTGTTCATCTATCACCTTTTTTAGAATTACTTTCTATCATCTCTAGTGCTATTTTTGCACAGCTTTGTTCAGCTACTTTCTTGCTTTTTCCGCTTGCAATTGCATATTCTTTATTATCTATATACACAGCCATTATGAATTCTTTATTATGATCTGGTCCTTTTGAATCTATTAATTTATATTCAGGTATTACCCCAAATAGTGCTTGAGTGATTTCTTGCAGACTTGTTTTGTGGTCGTAAAATAAGTGTTTTAAGTCTATTTTGGGGAATATTTTTTCAAAAAGCGGTATTGCAATTTCTCTTACTTCTTCTAAATTACTCTCTAAATATATCGCACCAAGCACAGCTTCAAACGCATTTGATAGTATTGAATCTTTTTCTCTTCCTAAGTTTGCTTCCTCGCTTTGTGATATATATAGCACTTCACCCATTTGTAGGTATCTTGCGATTTTTGAGAGGGATTTTTCATTTACCATAGCAGCACGCATTTTTGATAGCTCACCTTCAGGTGAGGTTGGGAATTTATAAAATAAATATTCTCCAATTATTAAATCAAGCACAGCATCACCTAAGAATTCTAGCCTTTCATTATGAGTGCTTTTTTTAAGGCTTTTGTGAGTTAGTGCTTCTTTTAGGATAGTCATGTTTTTGAACTTATAATTAATTGCTTTTTGAAACTGCATTAGATTCATTATGTTCTCCAAGTTTGTATTTTAATGCTTCTTCTTTTGCGATATTATCGCACATTTCATTTTCTTTATGTCCATTATGTCCTTTTACCCACATCACATCTATTTTGTGCATTTTTGAGACTTCTATGTATTCTTTCCAAAGGTCAGGATTTTTAATTTTACTGAAGTTTTTCTCTATCCAGTTAGGTAGCCACTTTGAGATTCCATCTAGCACATATTTAGAATCGCTTACAATAAGCACATTACATGGTTCTTTTAGTGCTTTTAGTGATTGTATTAGGGCAGTTAGTTCCATTCTATTATTTGTAGTGTGAGATTCTCCACCGCTTATTATTTTGCGTTTGCCATTATAATCTAGGATTCCGCACCAGCCACCAGCACCGGGATTCCCAAGTGAAGAGCCATCACAAAAAAGAGTAACGCATTTCATTTTCTTTCTCCTTTAGTGTGGCTATACATTTTATGCTTAAAATCTCTCCACAATGCGGACATCTATCAAAGCTAAGCGGGGAGATTGCATTGCAAATATTACATTTATAGCTAAATTTTAGGTCGCCAAAATAATGACCTTCTCTTTGCAAGAGACATATAGATTCTAGTTCAAAAGTTTCTTTTTTGAAGTTATCATCATCATAATAACCCTTTGTTTTATATATATCATTTAGTATTTTTGATTTTAGAGGATTGCTTGGGAGTTCTTGCATTTGTGTATTCCATAAAATATCAAGTATATTTAATATGTCCTTATTTTCTAGTTCTTCAACGCGCTGCCAAAATAGTGTTGGATAAAAGTCTTTAAAAAAGCTCAAAATAATCCTTGATAGATTTTTTTCTTTTTTTAGTATTTCTAGGAGCTTTTTTTCTTTGTTGGATTCTTTGCTGGTTATTAGAATCTTAGCTTGTAGATATAGTTCTTCTTTTGTCATGTTGCCTTTTATTTCTTTTAAGCATTTTAAGGCTTCTAGTGCTTCTTGATAGAGGCTTAGCTCCTCATTTATTTTAATTAGCTTTCTTAATGCTTCTTCATCTCTTGGGAAATGCTTTAGAATCTCTAAGCATATTTCTTTTGAACGCAATGGGAATCCTGCTTTATAATACACATCACTTAGAGATTCTAAAATTGGGACTTTATCTATTGGATTTTTTATGTTGTTTAGTAGCGTTAGATATAGTCTTATTGCTTTTTCATAATTTGCACTTTTGCTATACATTTTAGCCATAAACAATATTGAAGGCATTGGATTTGGGCTTAGTGCTAGAAACTCTTTTATTTCATTATCAAACCCAACATAGTCGAAGTTTTTCATAAACTTCAAAATACCATTTTGTTTTTGTTTGCTTGTTATGTAGTTCCAATAATATGCAAGAATACTAATAACCCCTATGCAAAATATTAAAATTACTATGCTAAAGAGAGGATCTCTGTATTGAAATTCCAAAATATACCCCAAGTGCTAGATTTATGACTAATATTTTAATTATTTAAAAGTATAATAAATCTTAAAAATATATTTAGGTTTTGTTGTGATAACGCAAGAGAGTGTAGAAAGATTAAAAGCAAGTATAGATATTGTAGATGTAATTTCAAGGTATATCGAAGTAAAAAAGGTGGGTGCTACATATAAGGCATGTTGTCCATTCCATGATGAAAAAACTCCTAGTTTTGTAATAAATCATAATAAGGGATATTATCATTGCTTTGGTTGTGGGGTTAGTGGGGATTCAATTAAGTTTGTCATGGAGTATGAAAGGATAGATTTTCAAAGTGCTTTAGAATCTCTAGCAAAGATATTTAATGTATCGCTAGATTATACAGATAGCGGATATAAGCCAAATGAAGATTATAGAATTTTAGAGAAATTAAATGTATTTTATATACAAAATCTAAGTCCAAGCATTAGAGAATATATAAAAAGCAGGGGTATAACAGATAGTCTAAGGGATAGATTCGAGCTAGGATATGCACCAAAGAGCTATGAAGTTGTAAAGTTTATGCAAGATAATTTTTTGAATCTAAATGCAGTAGCAGAAGCAAAAATGCTATGGAGAGATGATAAAAATCGATATGTAGCATATTTAAGTGAGAGACTTACATTTCCAATACGAAATGAAAACAATAAGTTAGTAGCCTTTGGAGGCAGAATCCTAACTAATTCTACAACTCAAGCAAAATATAAAAATACAAGCAATACAGAGCTTTTTAATAAATCAAGGATTCTGTATGGATATAATGTAGCAAAAGATTCCATATATAAAAAAGAAGAAATAATTATAACCGAAGGCTATATGGATACAATCATGCTTCATCAAGCAGGTTTTACAAATGCGGTTGGAACTTTAGGAACTGCACTTACAAAAGAGCATTTACCCCTTATATCTAAAGGTAATCCAAAAGTAATAGTAGCCTATGATGGAGATAGAGCAGGGATTAGTGCGGCACTAAAAGCTGCAAATTTATTATCTCTAGCTAGAAAAGATGGTGGAGTTGTTATCTTTAAAGATGGGCTAGATCCAGCAGATATGGTGCAATGTGGTAAGATAAAGGAATTAAAAGAGTTATTTTCAAATCCAATTCCACTAATAGAATTTGTGCTTGTGGATATTTTAAACAAATATGATTTACAAAATCCAATGCAAAAAGATTCTTGTCTAAATGAATCTATATCGTTTTTAAAGCAGTTATCCGTAGTTGTCTTTGAGGAGTATAAGTCGTGGTTGTCATATAGGCTAAATATCCCTCAACATTTAATTAAAATAAATAAACCATTTGAAGTATTACAAAGTAAAATAAGAAACGATTCTTTTTATGGAATTGCTGAAAAATGCGTTATTAAAAGTATTTTGGAAGATGAATCTCTGCTTGATTTGGCATTGAATTATCTTGATATAGATATGTTCAAATCACAAAGAGGTGCGTATTTAAAGCTACTAAATGGAGAGCTAGAAGATAGTGAGCTAATAGCTATTATGTGCGATGAAAATGTAATTGCATTAAATAAAAAGGAGCTAAAAGAACAAATAATTATGATTATTGCTAAGCATTATGATGATAAGATAGCGTTAGTAAAGCAAGATTCTACTATTGATATTACAACAAAACTTGCTTTGCTTGATAATTATCAAAAATATTTAAAAATTTTAAAAACAGGAGAATTAGTAATATATGAAAGCATTAGCTCTATTTAGTGGCGGACTTGATAGTTTATTGTCTATTAAGATTATAAAAGATTTAGGGATTGATGTATTGGCGGTTCATTTTAACATAGGCTTTGGAGCAAGAAAAGATAAAAGTGAGATTTTAAGAAACACACTAAAACAGGTTGGAGTTGAGTTAAAAATAGTAGATATTAAAAAGCAATTCTTTGAAGATGTGCTTTTTAAGCCAAAATATGGCTATGGGAGATTCTTTAATCCATGTATTGATTGCCATGCTAATATGTTCTCTCATGCTTTATCCATGATGAAAGAAGAGGGTGCCAGTTTTGTAATTAGTGGTGAGGTATTAGGTCAAAGACCAAAGAGTCAAAGAAGTGAAGCTTTAGGGCAGGTTGAGAGGTTATGTGGCGGAGAGGGGCTTATTTTGCGTCCTATGTGTGCTAAGTTGCTTCCTCCAACAATACCAGAGATAAATGGCTGGGTAGATAGAGAAAAATTACTTGATATACATGGTAGGGGTAGAGATAGGCAATTGCAACTTGTAAAAGATTATGGCATTGAAGTGTTTGAGAAGCCTGGTGGTGGTTGTTTATTAACAGATACAAGCATAGCAAACAAAATAAAAGACTTGCATGGTCATAGAGAAGTTATTTTTGAAGATATGGAGCTTGTAAAGTATGGCAGGTATTTTGTGCTTCCAAATGGTGCTAGATGTGTGATAGCTAGAAATCAAGATGAGAATGAAAAGCTATCATTTAATCACCCTAAAATGAGCAAAATAGAGCTTGTAGATTGCAAAGGACCATTAGGACTCATAGAAAAAGAAGCAACAAATGAGGATAAAGAATTAGCAATTGCAATTACTCTAGCATATGGAAAGACTGAAGCTGGTAGTTTATATAAGGTGAATTTTGAAGGCAATACAATAGAGAGAAGCCCAATAGATAATAAAGATAGTGCTAGAGAGTATTTATTGAATCTATAAAAATAAGGAGGGGTATAATGGAGGATACATTTAAAAAAATAATTGAGCAAAGATATGCTTGTAGAGAGTTTGGCGATGAAAGTATCCCAAAAGAACAATTAGATTATATTTTAGAAGCAGGTAGATTATCTCCTAGTTCATTGGGGTTAGAGCCTTGGAGATTCTATGTGACAACCAACAAAGAAAGAAAACAAGAAATATGTAAAATTGCAAAAAATCAAAATCATGTAGGTGCTTGTGGAGCAATTATTATACTTGTTGCTAGACTCGACTTTGGCGAATACTTTGTAGAAAAGTTACAAAAAAGAAATATGTCGCAAGAAGAATTAGATAAAAGAATAAAAGTATATAAGCCCTTTATAGATTCTATGGATATTAACCAAAAATACGCATATGCAAGAGAACAGACATTTTTGGCATTGGGGAATTTGGCAAATGCAACAAAGGCTATTGGTTTAGATTCTTGTATTATAGGTGGATTTGATAATGATTTGTTGGATAGTTATTTAAAGCTTGATGTAACTAAAGAGAGATCATCAATAATATTGGTGGTAGGTAAGGCTAAAATTTGTGATATAACCAAAAAGACAAGGTTTGCTAAAGAGGAAATAATTAGAAGATTGGACTAAGAAATTGGATATTGTATCAGTGTATTTTACAATACTAAAATTTTTATTGTAAAATCTGTGAAAATATAAATGAGGAGAGACTGATGTTTGGTAACAGTAAAAGAGAAGAAGAGTTATTGCAAGAAAACAAACTATTAAGACAAAAAGTAGAATCTTTAGAAAATAATTTAAGAACTTACAATACAAAAAATGAAGAATTGCAACAACAATTAGATAGTTTTGGTTGTTTTAGTGAGGCAAATAAGAATAAATTATGTGGTGAGATGCTAAATATGATTATTTCTTCATGTGCTAAGAATCTTAAAATATTACAAGATAATTTTTCTGTATCAGTTGATATGTTAAAACATGCAGAGCATGATTCTTTGAAAAATTACGAACAAACAAGAACACTAGAAACAAATATAAGTGAGACTATATCTGGAGTAAGCGAGAAACTAGTTGGTTTTCAGGCTATGATCACTCAAGTATATCAAGATTTAGATTCGATTAGCAATGTGATAAATTTAATTACAGATGTAAGCGATCAAACAAATCTACTAGCACTTAATGCAGCTATTGAAGCTGCAAGAGCAGGAGAACATGGTAGAGGATTTGCAGTAGTAGCAGATGAAGTAAGAAAATTAGCAGAGAGAGCTCAAAAGGCTACAAAAGAAATAGAAATGAATATTCAAGTTTTAAGACAAAATTTCTCTGAAGTTCAAAGCACAACAGAAGATATAGTAGATGAAATGGAAAATGTAAATGGAGAGGTTGCTAGATTCTCTGAAGTTGCTCAAACATCAATGAATGTTAGAAAAGATTCTGAAAATGTGCTTGATACTACATTTATAGGACTTGTAAAATTAGATCACTTATTGTTTAAAATGAATGGTTATAAAGCTATCATAGATGATAATAGAGAAATAAAACTTGCAAATCATCATGAGTGTAGGCTTGGAAAGTGGTATGAAGAAGGTGCAGGTAAGCAATTTTTTAGTAAATTGCCTGATTATGCTTCATTAGAACAAGTTCATGCTGGTGTGCATGATAACTTCAATAATGCGTTAGATATATTTAGAGCAAATGGTATTGAGAATGAAAAATCTTGTGCTGATATTATGTCTGCATTTAAAAGTGGTGAGATTGCATCCGATGGAGTTGTAGAAGTGCTTGATAAACTTCTTGCTTCAAAGCTAGAAGAAAGGAAGTAGTATGACCATATATATATATATATATATATCATAGAAAGGCACAATAAATATAAAGGTATTATTTATGTGTAATAGTGATGCCTTTGTTTATAGCTTTTGGTATGATAAAACAGGAAGTGTAGATAGAGTTAGCATAAATGAAGTTTTATGTATAGCCTCCTATATAGCAAATAATAATAAATTTATCTTATATACTTACAATCCAAAAGATCCTTATATGCTATTTTTGCGAGACTGCATAAGCTATGTGGATAATTCTAAATTATTTGAAATAAGAGATGCTAATGAAATTATAAATAAAAGAGAAATGTTTTTTGATACTGGTGCTGGTGGCGGGATAGCAGCATTTAGCGATTATTTTAGATATTCATTATTGTGTAAGTTTGGTGGTTGGTGGGTTGATATGGATACCATATGCCTTAGAGATTTTAGTGTTATTAGAGATAATATTGTTTTTGCTAGTGAAAGGAAACTTTATTCTAGTGGAATTCAAGCTGCCACTTGTGTGATAAAGTCAAATAAAGATAGTGAAGTAATGAATAGTATAAATTTTATTGCTAAAAATAAAATAGATTCTTATTTTTCGAATAGAAATACAAAAATAGACAAAATACCATGGGGTGTTATTGGTCCTGTTTTTTTGAGCGAGTTTATAAATTTAAACAATCTACAAAGTCATGTAGCTGGTCCAAATGTATTTTGTGAAATTGATTGGTTTTGTATCGAAAAATTTATTTCTCCATATGCTATAGTAGATTTTAGCAATGCTTACTGTCTCCATATGTGGAATGCCATGTGGGAGAGAAATGGATTGCCTAAAAATCATACATATCCGAAAGGTAGCATTATCGAGTATTTTAAAGAAAGATATTTGCCAAAAGATGTTATATCTAAATTTCAAAATATAGAAATTGATTTCCATTCTATAATAGATATGAAATTTAGAAATAAATAGAATCTTTAGATTCTATTTATTTAAATAAATCTTTAAATGTATTGGCATCAAAGTTTTCAAAGTCGTAATTTCCGCTATTATTAGAAATAGGAAGACTGGCTTTTTCTATTAGTCCGCTAATTGCAGTCATCTTTTCTATTATTTCATCATGTTTTTCGCTTAGTTTGTTTGGCAGGAATTCACCAAGCTGACTAGGAAGAGGTAGGCTAACAGATATGTTCTCTCCTGCTAATTGTAAATTTAGCTCTTTACCAAACAATGGCTCATTTTTAAATTGTGCTGCTTTTGCCGTTGAATCTAGAGCACTTACATTTGTTGTACCACTTTTTAGTTGATTGCTTATGGCATTTATCGTTATATCTGCTATCTGCATTGCACCTATCATTTCATTGGCACCTTTGATACCATCTGTGAATTTACGAATCTCTAAAGTTTGATTTGATACATTTGGCAATTCTTGAATCTCAACTGGAGAGTTTTCGCTATTAGATTCTAGTTGTGCTACTTGTGTTGCTTCTTTTGGTTGTGTAGTTTGATATACATTCCCTGTATTAAATTGGTTTATAGAAGATACCATTTAAACTCCTTATTTATGGTTTAAATGGTGTTAAAGCATTTTTTATTCCACTTTTTGATTTTGCTCTAATAGCTCTACTTTTTTTTGTAATTCTCTGTGTTCTTTTACTAGATTTGCAGTGGCGGTTATTTGATTTAGCATAATCCATAAACTTATAAATGCAAAAATTGTAGTAATTACACATGAGATAATTGCAATTTTTATTGCTCTTTTTGCGATGTTTTCTATATATTCCATATCTTCTCCTAAATTTAGGATTCTACTTTGCTTTTTCTAAAAGTTTTGCATAATGTTTCCATTTTTCTATAATATCTTTCCTATTGTTTTTAAGTAGTGGTTTTTTATAGTGTTCTATAGTGCTTAAAAAGTATTCAAGTGTCGTTTTATTCTCTAATAAATAATCTATTATGGTGTCTAAATCCACTTTTTTACTATCTTCTATTTTTTGTTGTTCTAGTATTAGGTTTATGAATTTATGTAAGAAACCATGTGCTACTTTTATTATTTGTTGATTTTGTATAAACTTTTTATAGTGCTCATAAGTAGTGCTTATTGTGATGCCTTTTATTGTTTCTTTTTTAAAAAACATTTCTGTAATGTTGCATTCTTTTTGGTGTAAATCATTTTGTATAGAAATTATAATACTATCTTTATGGTTAATCGTTTCATTGTCCATGCAGTTTATTTTCTTATGTATGTCAATATCATTTATGTGTAAATTAAAGCCAATCAAGGATAGGTATTTTGTCTTTTGATTTGTAAGCCTATCTTTATTTAACTCTAAAGCTTGGCTATCTAGTGGAAAATTAAATTTACTAGATAATCTTTTTAAAACTTCAATAATACCTTCTCCTACTATCTCGCTAGTATCAATAAATAGCATATTGCTCATATCTAAATTTATTAATTTTTCTAAAAAGTTTGTGGTATTAAAATGCATATATCTAAATGCGACATAAAAAGGGATTAAATCTAAATTTGGAAATTTATTAAAGTTGTATCCACAGCCATATGCAACAGCATTCTTTATAATTTCGTCTATATTGTAAGTTAAGTTTATATCTCTTGGTATATTTGGGTTGTTTAGTTGTATATTAATACATGAAGAAAGCAAAGATATAGGATCTCTAAAGAGACAGAATGCGTCTTTATATGGCATTAGAGCATATAATTTATCTGCATTTTCATCATTAACAACAAAATTATTTAGTGATATATATGTAAATTTGTATTTATTATTATATTTTAAGATTGTTTGATAGAGATAAGAGTATTGTTCAAATGCTTGCCCACTTTGAGAAGAGATTATTTCTGCCCCCCCCCCCGCCACTTTTAGGGCATCCCACATAGCATTATTTCCAGTAGCGTGTGAGGCTATCATATAGAAGTTGAAGTATGGAGGTAGTGGCATATTTAATGTCCATGCTAACTCTGGTGATACATTTAGATAGTTAAAAGTGTCTGGATTGAACATTGGAGCATATTTATTGTTTTTATATGTTTTTTTAAATGTATCAGAGGTTATCCATTCTAATATTTGAGTTTTGTTTTGCAAAAGTATTAAATTAAAAACATCAATAGATATTGTCTCTGGATTAATTTTTGTGTATTTTAAAAGCGATTCTACTAGTTCCTTCATTCATACCCTTTGTATTAATTTACTATAAACATATTTAGATAAGAACATTATTGCTGATATTATACTTAAAACTAGAACAATGCTAGAACCTGCTTGTAGATTATAAAAGTACGCAAGAACAATACCAAGTATTGAGGATATAAATGAAATAACACTTGATAGTAACATCATTGTATAAAGATTCTTGCAAAATAGCTCTGAAATATATGCAGGTATGCTAAGTAAGGCTACTATTAGTATAATTCCAACTGATTGCATACTAAGCACAATTCCCAAAGCGATTAAAACCATCAAAATAGTGCTAAAAAGATTTGTATTTATACCTCTTAAATAAGCAAAATCACTATCATACATAACGGCTATTATTGCTTTATAGAACAAAAATATAAATAGCACCAAGCATACGCTAAAGCTGGACATATAGTAAATATCATGCAAACCAATGCTTAAAATGCTACCAAAAAGAAAACTCATAAAATCTTTGCTATATCCAGGCGTTAGCTCTACTAGTATAATCCCCAATGCCATGCCAAAAGCCCATAGAGAGCCAATTATTGAATCTATCCTTTCTTTGGATCTTAATAGCATATAAGATAAGATTAATGCACATATAACGCTAAAGAGTGTAGAACCAAGCAAAATTGGTAATCCAAAAAACACAGAAATCCCAACTCCACCATATACACTATGTGCTATTCCACCAGCTAGAAATACAATTCTATTGGCCACTACAAGAGTGCCTATGATTCCGCAAATTACGCTTGTAAAAAAAGAGCCAATTATTGCATTATGTATAAAGCTATAACTTAAAAGATCAATCAATAAGCCACTCCAAGCTATCCTCTTTTAATTCTTTATTTACTTTTTCCATATTTATTTTAGCACCTAGATATTCTGTTATCTCCATCATATCTACTAGTGCATTTTTTAGACAGCTAGTTGCACCTGGACTTGGCGTCATGTTAAAGGTTATTCCTTTGTTGCTTTTAATCTTTTTTTCTCCAAGTATTAGTTTCTTTTCTTTTTTGTCTAACACTTGAGGTCTTATGCCTCCAAAACCACTTGCATATGATAGATCTTCTAGTCTTATTGAAGGTATTATTTTTTTGGCTTCTTGTAGGAAATATTTTTTGCCAATACTTGGAATTTCATATAAGAAATTTCTAAAAATATAGCTTCTAATCTCTGAATCTGATAGTAGATCAAACATAATATTCAGAGTTCCACTTGCAATACCAGAGATTTTTAAGAAATCTAAAAAAGTTCCACTCTTAAATCTTTCTAGCTTAGGTAGTGCTAGTGCAGTAGGTCCAAGTCTTGTTTTATCCTTTGCGACTATATCTGGATCTCCATGTATTGCTGCAAAAGGGAGCTTTGGGTTTTGAACTGTATATACCTTACCATTTAACTTATTTCCAGGTATAAAATAAAAGCTACCAGACACAGGCAAACAACCAAGTTCTAGGCCATACCCCATATTGTGTGCCAAAAATAAAGAATGTGCTCCTGCATTTACAAGCACAAATTTTGCGCTAATTGGTGAGTGCCCATCTGCTTGTAATGTATATCCGCCATCACCTTGTTCTACTATGTTTTTGACTTTGAAGTTAAAAATTGCTTTATGTTCATTAAAAATACTAGTTTCTATCATATGATTTGCAGTTACGCAAAAGTTCATAGCACAAAAACTCTTTTTTATACCAGAGCCAACTACATTATCGCTTCTATTGCTACCATTTTCAGTCTTTATTATATTTGGTTCTATCTCTCTTAGAGTATCTTTGTTAAATAATTCTAATTCAGGATATATCTCGCTAAATTCATTATGTCTAGATTTTATAAATTCTACTTCCTTGTCGCCAACTCCAAATGCCATTTTTTGGCATTCAAAAATACTTTTATTTTGTAAATTATGGAATAGTGCGTAATTTTCTATAAGTTTTGCTGCTCTTCTTACTTTTTTTGCTTTTTCTTTTGTGTAGTTTGTTTCTATATCACCTGCGTGAATCGTTTGAGAGTTATTATTAGCGCTTGAGCTTAAAGTTGCTGGCCTATCATATTTTTCTAGCAGTACCACCTTTTTTATATCAGTGTAATGTGTTAATGTGTAAAATAAAGCACTACCAGAGATTCCGCCACCTATAATTGCTACATCATAAGAGTTATTCATATTGTTCTCCCATCATCATTTCTATTTCGCAGAAATGTTTGCCGTTTTGATTTTGATTAATTTGTGGAAGTTTGTGAATTGTAACTTCCTTATTTACATATAACGCATTTTTAGCATAGCCATATAATATAGATATATCATGGCTTATTATGACTATTGTCTTATCTTTATTGTTTTGCTTAAGTATCTCATATATGTCCTTTTGGTGTTTTTTATCTATGCTTGAAGTTGGTTCATCTAAGATTAGTATATCAGGTTTGCTGCATAATGCTCTTGCTATTAATACTCTTTGTCTAAGACCGCCTGATAGTTCTCCTATTTTTTTGTTTGCATGAGATTCTAGGTCTAGCTCTTTTATATATTTATTAGCTTTGTCTTTTTGTGTTTTGGTGTAACTAAACATATTTAAACTGCTTTCCTTGTCTAAAAATCCCATCATTACAACTTCTTTGGCTGTAACTGGAAAATGACGATTAAAAAAAGTATTTTGCGGGACATAGCCTATTTTTAGTTTTGAATCTCTTATTATCTCTCCACTACTTGGTTTTAAAAGATTTACCAATAGCTTTGCTAGAGTGCTTTTACCGCCACCATTTGGTCCTATGATAGCCCAAAAATCTCCTTTATTAATCGTCCAATTCACATTATACAAAATATGCTCTTTAGTTAAATAAAAATTAACATTTTTGCATTCTATTATTTTATTTTGTTCATTCATGTTCTTGTATTTTGCCATTTTCAAATAAGTTTAGCATTCCATATATTCTATTTATAAATAAAGAATCTTGCGGTATATTACTATTATTTTTTCCTATATCTATTTGCGTTATAGCTATTTTACCTATTATGTGTCTCATCTCTTTACTAGTGTTATTTGTTTCTTTTTGTATCATTTTTAGTCCCCAAACATCATGCAAGACCAGCATTTCCCCATTATGCTCACCTATATATAGCATGATATGACCTTTAAGCCCCAGTAGTGTTGCAAATGGAATTGCATTTTTCTTTATAAAATCTAGTTTTTTTTGTGGATTTAATTTATCTAGTGGATAGTATTTGCTTCCTTGTGTATCTGCTTTTATCTGTGCTTGTGAATTTCTTGGCAGATAGATTCCAAAGTTACTAAATGTATCCCTTAAAAACATAGAGCAATCTCTATTGCCAAACATACCCCCCCAGCCATATTTTTCGCCAACAATGCTATTTGCAATTAGTGCATAGTTGTGTTCGCTAAAGTTAAGAGGGAAGTTTAAAAATTCATCTCTGTTGATTTTTATTAGCTTTTCTTTTGCATTTCCATTTTCATCTCTAGTAAATATCAATATTTTATTTTTATACACAGGCAAGATCATGCCAACCCTTGCATATTCTAGGAATCTATCGTTAGATTTAAGCTCTATATAGTCATTTTTTGGAATTATGAAATTTTTTATATTTTTATATTTTTCTAGTTGTGCTTTATTTAGGTAGGCTATATTTTTGCTCTCTATCCAGCCACTTACAAAGCCACTTTCAACAAATGCCCATGCTTTGCTTTGTGAATAATGTTTAATTATTATTGGAGTATTTGCATAGATATATGAGTTTTGGAAGTAATCAAATGGGAATCCCTCTCCTGCTTTATTTGGATTTTTGAAAAACGGCTTATTAGTTGGCAGTGCTCTTAGGTTGCTCGAGTGTGCTACTATGGCGTATTTTAGCTTTGAGTTTGGAAAGTTATTGTAGTTTGCTTCAGATTCTAGCAGTTGTATTTCTTCTTTTTTGAGTGGCAAGAGATTTTCTCCATAGCCTTGTGTGCTATATGCCATATCTAACGCCCAAGCGATATGCTTTGTTTTTGTGTTTTCTTTTATTTTAAATGGTGCAAAGAAGCTCTCTAGGTATGAATCTTTTAAATTCTTAGTATTAATTAGTAAAGATTCTTGCGTGTAAAGATTTATATCTTGTGGTGGAAGAGTTATATCTTTAGTGCTACAAGCACTAAAGAGCAAGAACGCTAATGAAAATAGAATAATTTTTAATGCCATTTTGTGTTCTTATATATTTCTTCATCAAATCCAACAATAACTGAATCTTTTGTAGCTATCACAGGTCGCTTTATAAGCAATGGTTCTTGTAGTAAATAATTAAAAATTTCTTCATCACTTAGTGATAGTTTTGATAGTCCTAGCTTTTTATAAGTCATGCCTTTATTATTTAATAATACCTTTAAAGATATGTATTTTAGCCAAGATTCTAGCTCTTCCTTGCTTGGCTTTTGCTTTTTAAAATCAATAAATTCAAACTCAATACCATTTTCTTCAAGGTAGTTAATCGCTTTTTTCACACTACCGCAAGTTTTAATTCCATAAACTTTAATCATAAAAAAATCCTTGTAGCTAAAATATAAAAAACAATCCCTGCAAGTATGCTTAAAATAGGGTTTTTGAATCTAATAAAGAATATTACTGATATAAAGATTCCTATTAATTCTGGTATCCCATAAGTTATGTTCCATTTTACATCTTTGATACTAAAAAATACCAGTAAAGTCATAATCAAAAGTGGCATAGTGTTTTGTAGGTATTTTAGGCATTTGTTGTTATTGTAATTTCTTAGTAGCCAAAATGGCAAGAATCTAGTAAGCATAGTCCCAAATGAAGCTGCTAAAATTGCTAAAATCAAATAAAACTCATTTGTTATTTCGTGCATATATTTTTTCTTTCTATGAAATTTTTGCCAATTATTAAAAGCAAGATTCCAAAAATCATGCTAAATAGTAAAAAATGCTCACTAGGGAAGACTATTAACCCAAAGATTCCAATAGCTAATCCTATAAAGAATGGGATTTTGTTGTCTGAAGTTTGCAAGAGTGCTAGAGTTAGAACACTAAAGAGTGCTGTTAGGGCAAACTCGACACCTTGTGGTTGGAATCCTAATCCTTGCCCCATAAAGATTCCTAATGCACCACCTAATATCCAATACATGTGGTTTAGGAGTGTAATTAAGAAGAATCTATTTTCCTTGCTGTATTGTGTATCTTGCAAATGGCTAGTTTTTAGCGTGGCAAATGTCTCATCAGTAAGACCAAATAGTATGTAGTATTTTTTAATTCCAAACTCTTTTATATCATCTAGTATTGCAAGAGAGTAGAAAATATGCCTTATATTTAGCATAAAAGAAGCAAATGCAATTTCTAGGTAACCGCTTTTTAACGCCAATAGAGAAACAAGTAAAAATTGTCCAGCACCTGTGAAAATAAGTAAAGAACATAAAATCCCATAATACCATTCTATATTTAGCGTTGAAAACAAGATTCCAAATGCCATTCCAAGTGGTAAATATCCCATTAAAACGGGTAATGTTTGTATTAAAATCTTTATAAAAGAACCTTGCATAAATACTCCAAGTGCCAAAAGTCCAAAAAGGAACGCAAATTATAAAAATAACATTATAAATTAATGATAAAAATATTTAATTTTTTAATTATTTTAAGTGATATAATAACTTCATTTTTTATATTAAGGATTTAAATGAAGTTTTTTAGGATTTTGCTTGCACCTTTGGACTTTATTATGAAGTATTTTAAAGCATTAGTGTTTCTGTTGGTTTTATTTTTAATTTTTGCTCCAAGTGGCGAATCTAGTTCTAAAGTAGCTAACTTGGCAAGAATAGATCTAAATGGACCAATATTACGAAGTGATACTTTTTTAGAAAAATTGGCACTCTTAGAGAGTAATGAAAACATAAAAGGAATCTTGCTTGTTGTGGATTCTCCAGGGGGTGCTATTGCACCTAGTGTTGAGATAAGTGAGGCAATTAAAAGAGTAGCAGCCAAAAAACCAGTTGTGGCTTATGCCCAAGGCTCTATGGCTAGTGGTAGTTATCTATCAAGCATATGGGCTAGTTATATAGTTGCTAATAAAGGTTCTTTGATTGGTTCAATAGGGGTTATTATAAATGGTGCTAATGTAGAAGAACTGCTAAATAAAATAGGTATAAAATCTCAAAGCCTAAAAGCAGGTATATATAAAGAAGCAGGGACATTTGCTAGAGCATGGACGAAAGATGAGGAATCTATGTTAAAAGGGCTAGTAGATGAGCAGTATTATATGTTTGTAAGTGAAGTGGCAACTGCAAGAGGGTTAAATTTGAGTGATGAGAAATATTTTGCTCAAGGGAGAGTATTTAGTGCTAATAATGCATTAAAATTAAGGCTTGTAGATAGCGTTGGTAGCATATATGATGCAGAAATTGCATTAATGAAACTTGCAAATATACAAAATGCTATATGGCTTAAGAAGGATAAAATTGATTTGTATTTAGAAAAGCTAATAGGAGAGAATATATCATTAGGTATAGAGAGGGGTATTTATTCTATCTTTGGGGCGTTGAAGGGACAATGATGCAGTATGTATTAAAAATAACTACAAAAGATGAAAAGGGCTTAATATCAAAAATAACAGCAAAAGTCTTGGAGTTTGAGCTTAATATTTTGCAAAATGATGAGTTTGTTGATAAAGAGTGTAATTTATTTTTTATGCGTTCTTTACTAGAGGGTGGATTATGCGAGGATTCAAAAAATAAATTAAAAGAATCTCTAGTTTTGATTCTCGGTAATAATGCTTGTGTGGAAATAATAGATAAAGTAAAGAAAGATATTGTTATTTTAGGGACAAAGGAAAACCACTGCTTGGGGGATTTGCTTATAAGATATGATAGTGGGGAGCTAAATTGTAATATAAAAGCAATTATTTCAAATCACCAAATATTAGAAACTTTAAGCGAGAAATTTAATATACCTTATATCTTTATATCTAGTGATAATATAAGTAGAGAAGAACATGAATTAAAAGTTATTGAATCTATACTAAAGTATCCTTGTAATTACATTGTTTTAGCTAAATATATGCGTGTTTTAACCCCAAATTTTGTCAAAAGATTTGAAGGAAAAATAATAAATATACATCATAGCTTTTTACCTGCCTTTGTGGGTGCTAATCCATACAAACAAGCATATAATCGTGGTGTAAAGATAATCGGTGCAACGGCACACTTTGTAAATAATGAGCTTGATGAGGGTCCAATTATTGAGCAAGATACTATAAAAGTAAATCATACAATGTCGTGGCAGGATATGCAAAGACATGGCAGAGATGTAGAAAAGGTCGTTTTAGCAAGAGCGCTTAACTTGGTATTAGAAGAAAGGGTGTTTGTATATAACAATAAAACAATAGTATTTTAGGAATACAAAATGGAGTTAGAATCTAAAAGGCAAAGTGGCTTATGGTTTGCAGCTCTTATGGTTATAGCCATGATATTTTGGGGTAGTTCGTGGCCTGCAAGCAAGATTCTAACTAGCTATACAAGTGCAGATATTGTTACATTTTGGAGATTCTTTTTTGCATTTGTTGCTTCAATACCAATTGTAGTTATTTTGCGTATAAATTTAAAATTAGATTCTCACTCTTTTAAGCTATTGCTACTTTCATCTTTATGCAATGGTTTATATTCAATTTTGTATTTTTTTGCATTAAACTTAGGGTCTGCTGGTAGAGGTGGAGTGCTGGTTACTACGCTTACACCAGTGTTTGCTTATTTAATATTTTTTATGCTATCAAAAAACCATAGAAATCCAAAGACTAATGAAATGCTAGGATTAATGCTTGGGATAATTGCTGGGATTTGTTTGCTTGATTTGCCAAATAGTCATGCTTTTAGTGCATTTAATGTTATCTTTGTTATATGTGCTATTGATTGGGCGATTTTAAGCATTATATGTCAAAAGGTGAGAATCCACCCAATAGCTATAAATTTCTATAACTCTCTATTTAGTTGTATTTTGTATATTCCTATTTTTATTTTTAGAGATAATGTGCTCTTTATTTTTGATTATGATGTGCAGTTTTGGGTTATGATGTTTGTTGTATCCATTCTTTCTACTGCAATAGGCACAAGCATTTATTATATGGGGATTTTATATGTTGGAGCTACTAAGGCTTCCACTTTTCCTCTTTTAGTGCCATTTACTGCATTGCTTAGTAGTTACTTTATATTGGGTGAGATTCCTAGTGTTTTAACCTTGTTTGGTGGGACTTTAGCTATAGTGGCAATATATCTTATAAATTTATATAAGCCATACCACATAGCACAAGTCTTTAAGAAGTTTAGAAACTAGCTTATTTTTCTTTTGTAATTAGTTTGTGACCATTGTAGATTCCATATAGTTCATGCGTTCCGTCTTCTTTTAGTAATACAACTGGATAATCTTCAGTAGTATCTCCTTGTTCCATACCTGGACTTCCTATTGGCATTCCAGGAGTTGAGATTCCTATTATTCCTTTTGGCTTATTATCAAGTAGCCATCTTAGTGCATCTTCTGGCACATGTCCTTCAACTACATAACCATCTATTAGTCCTGTATGACAACTTTGATACTTTGGAGCTATATTATGCTTTTCTTTAAAGCTTGCAATATTATCATCATACACACTATTTACTTTATAACCCTTATTTACCATGTATTTTTCCCATTCTTTGCAACAACCACAAAATGGACTATTATGTAACTCTATAATATCTGCAAAGAGGCACATTGAAAATATTGAGCTTAAAAGCAATGTTTTTTTCATTACTATCCTTTAGTTTAAAGTAATTGTTATTTTAACATATTGTATAATTTTCGCTAAAAATGGATTTACATGAGTAATAAAAGGCCAACATTATCATTATCGCTACTTCGTAAAATATTTATTGCAGCAAATATTAGACGCTGGAATGACCAAGCAACACCAGTTGAGTTTATAGAGCTAGATAAACAAGCACACAAAATTGTAATAGCTTATTTTTTAGCTTATTTTGAAATTATTGAGCATAAAAAAGAAGTTGATTTTCATAGGCTTATTTTGCAATTTTGTTATGAATTCTTTGAGAGAATAATACTAACCGATATAAAGCCACCTGTCTTTCATAGATTATCTGAAAAGCACAATAAAGAACTTGTTGATTTTGTGTGCAATGAGCTTAGTAGCGATTTATCATCTTTTGCATTTTTTGATGAGATGAGAGAGTATTTGTATGGAAATATAAATAATATAGAAAAAGAGATTTTAAAAGCTTCGCATTATTATGCGTCAAAATGGGAGTTTGATATAATCTATAACTTCAATCCAAAAATGTATGATGTAGAAAATATAAAATCAATAATAGATAGTCAAGTTGAGAGCTTTTATTCTCTAGCAGGTATTAGAAACTTGGTGTTGTATCATAATATTAGGGAAGTTATAGGAATGTTTGGGCAGTTAAGATTCCAAAAAAGATGGAGTCAAACTCCACGAATCCCAGCTACTTCTGTTTTAGGTCATACGCTTGTAGTTGCACTAGTTGCGTTTTTGCTAGGATATGATTTGAAGTGCTGTAGAACTATGCAAATTAACCATTTCTTTTGTGGTCTATTCCATGATTTACCAGAGATTCTAACTAGAGATATAATCTCTCCAATAAAGCGTGGTGTAGAGGGTTTAGATAAATTTATAAAACAAATTGAAGATGAATTAGTATCTGAAAAAATACTTACAAAAATCCCAAAAGAAATAGCAGTGGCAATAGTTTATTTTATACAAGATGAGTTTGCAAATAGATATAAAGATTCCAATGGAGAGGTAAGAATATTCAGCAGTGGAGATGAAATATTGCAAAAATTCAACGACGATGAATCTAATGCCATTTTTGGTGAATTTTTAAAGTATTGCGATCATTTAAGTGCTTTTTTGGAAGCTAAAATTTCAATAGCACATGGAATCTCGAGCCCAGAATTAGTTGAAGGCGCTAAGGCTTTAGAGTATAAATATAATAGTAAAGTTATTAAGGATATTGATTTGGGAGTTTTTTATAGGGAGTTTGGTAATTAATGCTATTAACAACATTGTATATTATAGGTATAACAGCTGAAGGAATGACTGGAGCATTAGCGGCAGGTAGGCACAATATGGATTGGTTTGGAGTTATGTTTATAGCTTGTGTTACAGCTATTGGTGGGGGTTCTATAAGAGATGTTTTATTTGGACATTATCCTCTAACTTGGGTTAAGCACCCAGAGTATTTATTGATTGTATGCACAGCAGCATTATTAACCACAAAGATTCCATATCTTGTAGAGAGATTTGAGAAAGCTTTCTTGGTGCTTGATGCATTAGGGTTGGCGGTTTTTAGTATTATAGGTGCAAGAATTGGAATGGAATTTTTAGGAAGTCCTTCTATGGCGGTAGCTGGAGCGGTTATTACTGGCGTGTTTGGTGGGATTTTAAGAGATATTTTTTGCGCTAGGATTCCGCTTGTTTTTCAAAAGGAGCTATATGCAAGTATTGCGCTTATAATAGGTAGCTTGTATGTTGTCTTAGAGTTTATAAGCCAAAACTATTTTCCTCTTAATGAAGATTTGATTATTATAGGCTCTTTGCTTGTAGGGTTTGCAATTAGAATGATTGCAATTAGATATCATTTGGGATTGCCACATTTTATGTATATTCCAAAATCAAAATAAAATCATTTACCAATCATTTACCTTTGTATTTAAATTGTGTATAATTTCTCTCGCAAATTCCATAATTTGCAGAGTGCTATATAAAGGAGCGTAATGTGAAATCAAAAAATGCGTCTCTTTCACTTATGGCAGTTATTCTTGGGTGTTTAGTTTGTTTAATTATTGGGGTTGGATTTTATACTTTTTATAATGCAAAAGGTATGTCTTACTTTAGTAACGATAGCGAAGCATGCAATAATTGCCATATTATGAATGATGTATATAATGATTGGTCTAGGGGGACACACTCTCAAAAGATTGCAGGTAAGCCTAGAGCTACATGTAATGATTGTCATTTGCCACATCAATTTTTAGAAAAATGGGTTGCAAAGGCAGAGAGTGGTTTGGGTCATGCTTATTCTTTTACTTTTAAGCTTGATGTCTTACCTACACATTTAAGTGCTACACAAAAATCAAAAGACATGATTCAAGATAACTGCATAAGATGTCATGGGGATATGGCGTCAAATTCAGTTAATGCAACTATGAATCCACATGCAAATCAAGCATTAAGTTGTGTGTCATGTCATGCTGGTGTTGGACATAAAAGAGGATTTTAATTTTAGGAGGTATTATGCAGAAAAAATCACCATTGTTACCAATTTTGGTAGTTGTTGCTGTGATTGTTTTGGCGGGGTTGCTATGGCTTAATTCTGATATCACAAAGAAGCAAAATGATAGTGTTGGAGGTATTGCCTCTAAGGGCTTTGTTGAGATGAGCGATGATAATCCTACTTTTGATCATTGGGGAAAAAATTTTCCTGATTATTTAGATATGTATCTAACAGTTGAAAATGAGACACCAATTTCTACAGAGTTTGGTGGTAATTTAGCTTATTCAAAGCTTATTCGCTATCCTCAACTTACGATTCTTTGGGCTGGTTATCCATTCTCAATTGATGCCAATGAAGAAAGAGGGCATTTTTGGGTGCAAGTAGATCAAATGGATACTGCTAGAAACAATAAAGATTTTTTAAATGCTCATGGGTTTGCTGGGTTTGGCGGGCAACCAACAGCATGTATGAATTGTCATAGTGGTTGGTCTCCATGGCTTTTGGAAAATGTTGGTATTGGAGACACTCCAAGAGAGAAGTGGGTTTCTTTTAACTCTACTAAATATTGGACTATGATTAAAAATATCCCCGCAGTAGAAGGGATAGAGGAAGGTTCTCCTGCTCATAGTGGTCCTCATGGAGGAAAGAGAATGGGGGTTACATGTGCTGATTGTCATAATCCAAATGATATGCAATTAAGATTAACTAGACAAGCTGCTATTAATGCTTTGGTTGATTTTAGAGGTTATGAGCCAGATCCTGTAACTGGTGTAAAAGCTAGTAGAGAAGAGATGAGAACTTTAGTTTGCTCTCAATGCCATGTTGAATACTACTTCAAGCCAACAGGTGAGAAAGTAAAAGTAATGGGCGAATCTATAGCAAATGACGCTAGTAAAAAATGGTGGAATGGAACTCAAAAAACTTATGATGAATTTGATTCATGGAGAGATGGTAATAAGCCTACCGAAATAGAAGTTGATGGTATAGAGCTTGTGTTTCCATGGAGTGCTTGGGAGAAGAATAAACCATTTAGAATCGAAATGTTTGATGACCATTACGAGGGCGTTAGAGCTATATTTGATAAAGATTGGGAGCATAAAATAACAAAAGCACCTATGCTAAAGATTCAACATCCTGAATCTGAATTGTATAGTGGTGGTGTCCATGCTGCAAATGGTGTTAGTTGCGCTGATTGCCATATGCCATATTTAAGAAAGGGTGCTAAAAAAGTTACGCAACACAACATAACTTCTCCTTTGCAAGATATAAATGCTGCTTGTAAGTCATGTCACACTCAAAGCGAAAGTTATTTAAAAGCACAGATTTTAGATATTCAAAAATCAATTGCTTATGATTTAAGAAGTGCAGAATATGCAACGGTTAGCCTTATTAATGATATTAAGATTCTAAGAGAGGAATTAGCAAAATTACCAGAATATCAAAGTAATGGTAAAGTGGATGATAAAAAAATATCAGAAACTCTAAAAGAACCTTTAGAATTACATAGAAAGGGACAAATGAGAGGAGATTTTGTTGGTGCTGAAAACTCAACTGGATTCCATAATCCTAGAGAAGCTAGCAGAATGCTACTTCAAGCAGTAGAAATGGCAAAAGAAGGGCAAATTAAGCTAGTAGAAATCGCAAATGAAAAAGGTATAAAAAACTTTAAAACTTCTAATTTAGGATTTGAAGATATTCAAAAATTAAATCCGGGAGAAATAAAGTATAATATTGATCTAAATGGCAATAAAGCTGGTGATAGATACTACAAACATGAAGAAATCAATGGTCCAGCTCCTAAAGAATTGCTAGATTTGGACAAAAACATAAAACCTTATAATTATAAGGAAGTAGATAGCAAAACTTCTTCTTATTAATATTATTTGTCATTAAGCTAGGCTTAATGACAAATAGCTACAAGTTTTTATTATAGGATCTACATGCTCTTTAGCTCATACATATTTATCTTTGCATTTCTTCCAATTATGCTAATTGGTTTTTATATATTGCGTTTTTATAATTTTGTCTATGCTAAAGTATTTTTATTATGTGGTAGTTTATTTTTCTATGGATTTTGGAATTTTTTATATTTACCACTTTTATTATTTTCAATAATTATAAACTTCCTTTTACATAAAAGCATACTCTCTGCGGGGGGGGGGCAAAATATAGACTAATAGTTGGTATTTGTTTTAATCTTTTATTGCTATTTATATTCAAATATACGACATTTTTCTTAGAAAACTTTAGACTTCTAACTTTGTTTTTTTTTTTTTTAAATAAAACAATATTTTGCAAGAATTTTTATTATTGTCTCTATAGTTTTTCCTTTGTTTATGTTATTAGTTATGGGTTTTGTGATGTATTTATATGATCCTTTGCAAATTTATCATAAGCCATATTTTAGAGATAAGACATTTTTTACTGATATGTGTTTAAGCGCTAGAGGGATTATTCAAAATTATGACTTTGATTCATGTATTGTTGTAACTTTCATGCTGGAGAATACAGATTCATTAGAAGCAAATGAAAAGCTAGGTGGAAATTGGGTTAATATATCTGCTCCTTCATCTACTTTTGATGAAAGAGGGGTAATTTTAGATTATCTATTTAGAGTGAAGAATCCTAAAAGCATCATTTACTCACTAGATCCATTTGAAAATGCCAAATATAAAAATGAGTTTAGATTTCTTTATGATGAAAATTACTTAGATGATTTTAAAATATATATATAAATTATGTGTCATGCTATGGCAAACTAGTGTAAATTGCGTGGACAAAGAAGATTTATTAAGCTTGCAAGATGGGGACTAGATAGTGATTTTAGGCATATGTTTGGCGGAGTTGAAAATTGGCTAAAATACGATAGGCAAGAGGCTATAAAATATTTCAAAAACATAAAAATAGAGCCTTTTGAAACTAAAAATACAACACATGATTTTACAAAACTACAAAACCTAGCTAATAATTCACTCATCAAATATATTAAGCAGAATCCACAAACCAAGTTTCATCTAATTATCCCTACTTATTCTAAATTTCATTATAGAGTAGACAGTAAAGATGCGTTTGTAAAAAATAGAGAGTTTTATAAATGGTTAATTGTAGAGATTAGTAAATATCCTAATGCATATGTTTATGGGTTTGATGATTTAGATTATGCAGATAATATTGAAAGCTACAGAGATTCTGAACATTATGACATGGATTTAAACTCCATGCATATAGATTCAATTAGACATAAAACTAATATATTAACACCTAGCAATATGGAGCTATATTTTCAAAGTATGGAAGCAAAGATAATAAGATATGAAGCACTAAGTGTTTTGAATTCTGTTTTATTGCCAATAAAAGAGTAATGAGAATGGTTTTGTTAATTAAACATTAAACAATAATAAGTAAAATTTTGCAAAATTTTAAATGAGGTAGAACACATGAAAAAAGCAGTTTTAAGTTCAGTATTATCAGTTGCACTTCTAGGCGGGATTGCAAATGCAAAGACTTTTGCTAAGGTAAATGGAGATGAAATAACAGAAAAAGATGTAGCAGCACTAATGAGAGCTATGCCGGGAGTTTCTTTTGAGCAATTACCAGAAGAGATGAAAACACAAGTAATAAATCAAGCAATAGAAAGAAAACTACTAATTGATGAGGCTAAGAAAGATAAGATTCAAAACTCTAAAGAATACAAAGAAGCAATGGCTAGTGTAGAAGAAGATTTAATGCTTGAAATATGGATGAGAAAAGAGGTTGAGAAAACTAAAGTTTCTAATGCAGAAATAAAGAAATTCTATAATGACAATAAAGATAAATTTGTCCAACCAGAATCTGTAAAAGCAAAGCATATCCTAGTAAATAATGAAAAAGAAGCAAAGGATATAATTGCAGAATTAAAAAAAGCAGGAAAAAATGTTGAAGCTAAATTTTCAGAAATAGCAAGAGCTAAGTCAAAAGATGGTTCAGCACAAAATGGTGGTTCTCTAGGCTGGATAGCTAAGGGGCAGGTTGTGCCTGAATTTGCCGATGCTGCATTTAAGCTTAAAAAAGGAAGCTTCACTCAAAGCCCTGTTAAAACACAATTTGGCTATCACATTATCTATGCTGAAGATAAGAAGGCTACTTCTACTTTAGCTCTAAAAGATGTAGAAAAGCAAATTGAACAAAACTTAAAGCTAAAAAAGTTCCAAGAAAATACCAAAAAAGAGGGTGAGGAACTAAGATCTAAAGCAAAAATCGAGTTAGTAAAGTAAGAATATGCTAGTTAGTGGTAGTGAGATTCTAAGTAAAGCTAATATTGAAAATTACGGCGTTGGAGCATTTAACTTTGTAAATTATGAAATGCTAAGCACTATCTTTGAAGCAGCAGATAAAAAAAGCTCTCCAATTATCGTTCAAGCAAGTGAGGGAGCTATTAAGTATATGGGTATTGATATGGCTGTTGGAATGGTTAAAATTCTAGCTAATCGTTATCCGCATATTCCCGTTGCATTGCACCTAGATCATGGGACGAGCTTTGAATCATGTATAAAGGCGATTCGTGCTGGATTTACTTCTGTAATGATTGATGCTTCTCATCACCCATTTGCAGAAAATTTACATGAGACAAAAAGAGTGGTAGAAGTAGCACATAATGCTGGAGTTAGCGTAGAAGCAGAGCTTGGTAGGCTAATGGGCATTGAAGATAATATCTCTGTAGATGAAAAAGATGCATGTCTTGTAAATCCAAAAGAAGCAGAAGAGTTTGTAAGAGAGTCTAATGTTGATTTTCTAGCTCCTGCGATTGGCACTAGTCATGGGGCTTTTAAGTTTAAAGGTGAGCCAAAATTAGACTTTGAGAGGTTGATTGAAGTTAAGAAATTAACCAAGATTCCATTAGTTCTTCATGGTGCAAGTGCGATTCCTGATAATGTTAGGGAGGCATTTTTAAACACTGGTGGAGACTTAAAAGGCAGCAAGGGTGTTCCATTTGATTTTCTAAAAGAAGCAGTAAGGGGTGGTATTAATAAAATTAATACTGATACTGATTTAAGAATTGCTTTTATGTCGCAAGTTAGAAAAGTGGCAAACGAGAATGCAAGCGAGTTTGATTTAAGAAAATTCTTCACTCCTGCAAAGGATTTTATGAAAGAAGTTATTGCAGAGAGAATGGAGATTCTAGGCAGTGCAGGAAAAATTTAATAAAAGGATATAAATGGCGTATTCAATGGGAGATTTGAAAAAGGGTTTAAAAGTTGAGCTAGAAGGGATTCCATACAGGATCACAGAATATCAACATGTAAAGCCTGGTAAAGGTGCGGCTTTTGTTAGAGTTAAGATGAAGTCTTTTTTGGATGGTAGAGTGTTGGAAAAAACTTTCCATGCTGGCGATAAATGTGATGAGCCAAATTTGCAAGAGCGTTCGATGCAGTTCTTATACCATGATGGTGATTATTATCAATTTATGGATAATGAAAGCTATGAGCAAATTGGGCTAAGTAAGGATCAAGTAGCAGATTCTGCTAAGTGGATGATAGATGGCATGGCAGTGTCAATCCTCTTTCATAATGGAAAGGCAATAACTGTTAGTGTGCCACAAAGTGTTGAATTAAAGATAGTAGAAACTCCACCAAACTTCAAAGGTGATACAACAAGTGCAGGTAAAAAACCAGCTACACTTGAGACAGGTGCGGTTGTGCAAGTGCCATATCATGTGCTAGAAGGTGATGTAATTAGGGTAAATACAGAAACAGGCGAGTATTTAGATAAGGTAAAATAATGAAAAATGTAATGGTTATTTTAGCTAATGGCTTTGAAGAGATAGAATGTATAGCCGTAGTTGATGTCTTGCGTAGAGCAGGTAGCAATGTTGCTCTAGTTAGTATTAGTAATAGTTTGGAGGTTACTTCTCAAGGAAATGTAAAGGTAGTGGCTGATAAATTGTTAAGCAATGTTAGTGTAGATTCTGTTGATGCTGTTGTTTTGCCAGGTGGATATGGTGGTGTTATGGGTATGATGGAATCTAATGAGCTTAGTAGCATTGTAAGTAATATTCACAAGAAAGGAAAAATAATATCTGCTATTTGTGCTGCTCCTTTATTTTTGGATAAGTTAGATATTCTAGGAGAGCTACAATTTACATGCTATCCTAGTGTTAAAGAGAATATCAAAGCTAAAAACTACACTGCTATAAAGCCTGTAATTCATGATAAAAATATTATTACTTCACAAGGACCGGCTACTGCACTTGAATTTGGATTGTATCTAGCTTCTATACTTGAGGGTAGTGATGTTTCTAAATCTATAAGAGAGGGGATGTTGCACGCTTGAGATTCTATAAACTTTGTTTATTTAGTATAGCTGGCGGTTTGTTTTTAGGTGGTTGTCTGCTTGGATATAGAGATGTAATTTATAATCCACAAGCAGCACCAACTAGAGAACAAATTATAAAAAAAGCAGTATCATATGCTACAAATCCTCAAAAACTAGAAGAAGATATTAAAAATCTTCCTATTAGATTTAAAGAAGCAGTAACAAAACTTACACAAAACGCGTCAAAAAAATGGGGAAGTAATACTCCAACTGCTTCGCAAGATGTGTATGTTAAATATACAGATTCTTATCTTTCTCGTGCCGAAGTTGATTTTAACAAAGGTGTTATTTCAGTATATACACTAGATGAGAAGAATCCAAAGCAATCATTGCACAAAGCTATTGTAACAACTCTTCTTACTCCTGAAGACCCAGAAGGTGTTGATTTGTATTCTGATAAGGATATAGAATATTCTGGTAAGCCATATCTAGCAGACTTAGTTAAGGATAATGATGGCGTTTCTGTGCTTTATCCTTGGAGGGCAAATAAATATGCTGACTATCTTGTAAATAACAAGTTGCAAACAAAAGAATTTACCCAAAATGGGGTTCAAAAAAAGGCTCATTATGTTCAATTTAATATGGTTGAAGATAGAGAGATTCAAAGTGAGCATAAGTATGGTGAGTTTGTTGCTTTATTTGCAAAAGAGTATAAGCTAGAACAAGCTTTGATTTTTGCGATTATAAAGACAGAAAGTCATTTTAACCCATATGCCGTAAGTCATATACCTGCTTATGGGCTTATGCAAGTTGTGCCCGGAAGTGCTGGTAGAGATGTGTATAAGGCATTAAACAATACAGATGGAATCCCAACTAAAGAAATGCTCTTTACCCCAAAGACAAATATACAATATGGTTCGACATATCTAAATATTTTATTTACTAGGTATTTAAAGGGAATAAATAATTCTCTCTCACAAGAATATTGTGTTATAGCTGCTTATAATACTGGTAGTGGGAATGTGCTATCTGTGTTTCACAAGGATAGAAAAAAGGCAGTTGAGATAATAAATTCTATGTCTTCTGCTGATGTATATAAGAAGCTAAGAACTTCATTGAAATATGAAGAAGCTAGAAATTATTTACATAAAGTTACAACTGCTAAAAAAGAGTTTCAAGGGCATGTAGCCTTGGAGGATAAGAATGTGCTCTTGGGCTTGAAGTGAGTTCATGGAAGTTTTTGAGTTAGAAAATAGCCTATCTAAGTGCAGTTACTTAGAAGGCTTAGAATCGAATATGAAATATTTCTATATCAAACAATGCACAAATGACTTTTATATGACACTTCTTGAGAGAGGTTGGCGAAGGTTTGGTCATTATTTCTTTGTACCTATTTGCTCTACTTGTAATGCCTGTGTAACAATTAGACAGGATTGTCAAGCTTTTGAGTTTAGTAAATCGCATAAGAGAATCTTAAAAAATCCAATTAAGGTTGTAATAAATAGACCTCATGTAACACAAGAACATCTAATGCTATATGACAAATATCACAGATATATGAATCGTAAGAAAAAGTGGAATTACACTCAAATCACACTTGATAATTATTATGATACATTTGTTGCTGGATATGAGGAGTTTGGCTATGAGTTTGACTATTATTTTGAGGATTTGCTAATAGGTGTTGCGTTAGTTGATATACTGCCTGATGCTATATCATCTGTGTATTGTTATTATGACCATGATTTCAAGAAGTATTCAATAGGCACTTATTCTATATTAAAGCAAATACAATTTGCAAAATCATATAATATACCTTATTTATATCCTGGTTATTGGATAAAAAATCACTATGCTATGGGCTATAAAGAGAAGTTTAAGCCATTTGAGATTTTGCTTAATAGACCAACTTTGGAGGATAAATGCATATGGATAAAGGAATGATATGACTTTGGTTATTTCGAAAATATTTGAGTATATTTCTCATTTTTGCTTTTTCACACCTTTACAGATTCTTATAAATAAAGCTTATGTTAAGTTATTTAATATCTCATTAGATGAATTTGATAGCATTGAATCTTATAGGAGTTTAAATTCTCTTTTTACTCGTTCTTTGGTTAGGGAGAGAGAGTTTTTGGAGGATTTAAGTGTATTAATCTCGCCTAGCGATGGATTGATAACTGAAGTAGGAAAATGCACAAACAATAAAGCATTGCAAATAAAGGGAGAAGAGTATGTTGTATCTGACTTTTTGGATAAAAGCATAGATGATGATTATGAGTTTATAAATATCTATTTATCTCCAAGTAATTACCATAGATTCCATGCTCCAACGAATCTAATAGTAAAAAAGGTGAGGTTTATAAAGGGTGCTTTATATCCGGTGAATAATTTTGCACTAAAGAATGTTGAAAATCTTTTTACCAAAAATAAAAGAGTTGTGCTAGAGTGCGTTGATTTCTATGATAATGAGTTTTTTATTGTGGCAATAGGTGCGTTAAATGTCGGTAGAATCCAAATACATATAACACCAGAGCTGATAGATAAAAAAGATTCTTGTGTGATTATATTAGATGACATAAAGATTAATAAAGGTGATGAAATAGGGTATTTTGAGATGGGTTCTACCATAGTTATGATAACTAAGGGTTGGAATTATAATGTAGAATCAGGTAATAAGGTGTTATTTGGTAATGATATAGGAGTAAGCCATGATACAGGAAATAAAGAATCTTAAAGAAAAAAACAATGTTTTGCTTGTAGCACATTATTATCAACAAGATTGCATAGTTGAGATAGCAGACTTAGTTGGAGATAGTTTAGAGTTAGCAAGAAAGGCAAGTTCTAGCAATGAGGACATTGTATTATTTTGCGGTGTTGGGTTTATGGGGCAGAGTGTTAAGATATTAGCACCAAAAAAGAGGGTTTTTATGCCAAAAATTGCTTGTTGCTCTATGGCTAGAATGATAGATGATACATATTTTGATAAGTCAATAGAGATTCTAAAAAGCTATGGTATAGATGAAGTTTTTCCTATTACATATATTAACTCAAATGCTGAAGTCAAAGCAAAAGTAGCCGAGTTAGGCGGAGTTGTATGCACTAGTTCTAATGCAAAAAAAATAATGGATTATGCACTAAAGCAAAATAAAAAGATATTTTTCTTGCCAGATAGATGCTTGGGACAGAATCTAGCGCAATCACAGGGGTTAAAGAGTGTAGTATTAGGGATAGATAGCAAAGAAGATGTAATTTTAAGTGATGTGATTTGTTATGATGGATTTTGCTCTGTTCATCAGCTTTTTAAGGTGGAGGATATAGAGTTTTTTAAAGAGAAATATAAAGATATATTAATAGCAGTTCATCCAGAATGTCCGCCAGAAGTCGTGCAAAAGGCTGATTTTGTTGGCTCTACTAGCCAGATCATAAGCTTTGTAAATGGGTTAGATGATAGTCAGAAGGTTGCGGTTGGAACAGAGTTTAATTTGGTAAATCGTCTAAGACCTAGTAAGAATGGAATCCAAAATACATTTGTCCTATCTTCTACAAAGCCAGAATGTCCAACAATGAATGAAACAACCCTGCAAGATGTGCTGAATTCACTAAATGCTATAGATAGCGGTGAGGCTTATAATGAAATAATTTTAAATAGCGATGTTGCTCTAAAGGCCAAGATAGCATTAGATAAGATGTTAGAACTCTCATAGGAGTTATTATGTTAAAGATTTTGTTAGACGATTTTTTAAAACAAGCATTATTAGAGGATAATGGTAGAGGGGATTTATATTATTTGCTATCAGACAAAAAGATAGTCAAAACAAGAGTGATAGCTAAAGATAGCGGAATTTTATCAGGTGAAATTTATATAACTAGGTTGTGTGAGTTGGTTGGAGTTGATTGTGAGTTTTTAATACATGATTCTAATGAATTTAAAAGTGGGGATATTATTTTAAATATTTCTGGGCTTGATCGTGATATTTTATCTATTGAGAGAGTGTTATTAAATATTTTACAACATTCAAGTGGGATTGCTACAAATGCTAATAAATACGCAAAAAAACTACAAAATACAAAGTGCAAAATACTAGATACTAGGAAAACTAGGCCTCTTTTAAGGGAGTTTGAAAAATACTCATCTAAACAAGGTGGAATTGTAAATCATAGATTGGGTTTAGATGATTGTTTAATGCTAAAAGATACTCATATGGCTAATATTTCTAACTTAAAAGAATTTGTAGAAAAAGCTAAAAGCAAGATTCCATGGACTTCAAAAATAGAAGTTGAGTGTGAGGATATTCGATTTTTTAAAGAGGCACTAAGTAGTGGTGTGGATATTATTATGTGTGATAATATGCAGATAGATGACATAATAAAGTGTGTGAGATTAAGGAATGATATAGCGCCCCATGTATTAATTGAAGCTAGTGGTAATATTACTTTAGATAATATTTTAGAATATGCAAATAGCGGTATAGATGCTATTTCTAGTGGTTCTATAATACATCAAGCTAGGTGGATTGATTTAAGTATGAAGTTTATAGATGAAAGATAGTGAGAGATTATTTATAAAATCATTAGAGGATACTAGAGCTACACTTGGACTTGGCGATGATTGTTTTGTGTTTAACGATTATGTAATTGCTAGCGATTCATTCTTTGAAGATGTGCATTTTAAAATAAAGTGGTGCAATTTATATGACATTATAGAAAAGGCATTCTTAGTAAATCTCTCTGACATATATGCTACAAATGCTACTCCAGTGTATGCAATGCTAAATATCTCAATACCGCATAACTTTAGACAGATAAAAGAGTTATCAAATATCATAGGCAGTATTGCCTTAAAGCATGGAGTTAGAATAATAGGTGGAGATACTATAAAAGATTCAAAGCTTCAAATTTCATTAACACTTATTGGTAAATTACAAAAAAAACCACTTTTAAGATGGAGGATAAAAAGGGGTGATTATATGGCTTATACTAGCCCTTTTAGTGCATTAACCAAAGCTAAAGCACAAAAATTTGGCAAAAATATTTCTGCACTAAAAATAGCATTAAGATATAACTATGTAAAACATAATAGTAGATTTTCTAAACCTCTATTGTATCCTAGAATGATTTTTGAGATAAATAAAATAGCAAATGCAGGTATGGATATATCTGATGGAATCTTCATGGATTTGCAGAGACTATCATCAAAAAACAATGTATCTTTTAGATTTTGTAAGGCTATTTTTGAATGGTTTTATTCTCCAGAGGAGTATCAAATGCTATATGCAATTTCTCCAAAGAAACTAACAAAAGCAAGAAATATAGCTAAAAAACATAGACATAAGTTAGAGATATTTGCAAGAGCCAAGATAGGGAGATATACAAGCAAAAAAAGAAATTGGCATAGTTAAAAATAAAATGATACTTTTGTGATTTATATAAATTTTGTGGATTTTCTATAAAGCTTTGTAGCTCCCACTTTGGAGGAGCTATTTGTGTTTTATGATGAACAAGCTGACTTTCCAGTGTTGATTGGTTGAATCTCTTTATTATCAGCTAGATTTTTAGCATTTACTTCTTCTATGAATTCCCACAAGCTTTTTGCAGCTTTTAGATATTCTTTTGCCGATTTAGATTCTGGGTTGAAATAAACAATTGGTTTTCCACTATCTCCACCTTCTCTAACGCTTGGTTCAATCGGGATTTGTGCTAGAGTTTGTGTGCCATATTCTCTAGCTACTACTTCTGTTGTGCCTTTGCCAAAAATATCATATTCTTCTCCACAGCCCGGGCAAATAAAGCCACTCATGTTTTCAATGATACCTGCTAGTGGGATTTTAAGTTTTTTAAACATATCTAATGCTCTTGCGCCATCATCTAAGGCTACTTTTTGCGGAGTTGATACCGCAATTCCTGCAGTTACAGGCACACTTTGTGCTAAAGTTAGCTGTGCATCACCAGTTCCCGGAGGCATATCAATAATCATAACATCAAGCTCGCCCCAAATTACATCGCTTAGCATTTGTTCAATCGCTCGAATAATCATAGGACCACGCCAAATAAGACTCTGCCCCTCATCATAAAGCACACCCATAGAAATCATCTCTACCCCATATGCTTGAAGTGGGATAAGTTTTTTTAGTTTTTGATCTACTTCTGGCTTATCTTTTTCTAATCCAAGCATTCTAGGCACATTTGGACCATAAATATCTGCATCTAGCAGTGCTACCTTTTTACCTTGCATGGCAAGTGCTATTGCTAGATTCACGCTTGTTGTAGATTTTCCTACGCCACCTTTACCACTGCTTACCATTACGAAATTTTTGATTTGTGGGGCTAGATTTTTAGTTGTTGGTTGCTTTGGTTGTTGTGGGGTTGGTTGTTTAATGTCTATATTTATCTTGCTAACTCCAGCGTTCTCTAGCTTTTGTGTTATATTCTCTCTTAGTGAGTTTGCCACATCATTTGAAGCTGATGGAATCTCAAGTCTTAAAGATACTGCATTTTCATGCACTAGCATTTCTTTTACAAATCCAAAAGTTACAATATCTTTTTCAAAATTTGGGTAAATTACCTCTTTTAATAAATTTAATAATTGTTCTTGATTCATTAATACTCCTTAACTATGTTGTTCTATTATTTCTTGTGATATTTTATAGCTACAAAATTTTGGTCCGCACATTGAACAAAATTTCGCATCTTTAAATACTTCTTGAGGCAGACTCTCATCGTGGTATTCTCTAGCTCTCTCTGGATCTAGTGCTAGTTCAAATTGTCTATTCCAATCAAAATTATATCTTGCATTACTCATAGCATCATCTCTGACCCTAGCATTGATTCTGCCTCTTGCAATATCAGCAGCATGTGCTGCTATTTTGTAGGCTATGATTCCCTCTCGCACATCTTTGGCGTTTGGTAATCCTAAGTGTTCTTTTGGGGTAACATAACAAAGCATTGCTACACCCTTCCAAGCTGCAATACTAGCACCAATGGCTGAAGCTATATGATCATATCCTGCGGCAATATCAGTTACAAGTGGTCCCAAAACATAAAAAGGTGCTTCATGGCAAAGCTCTTTTTGTAGTTCTACATTGCGTTCGATTTCATTCATAGGCACATGTCCAGGACCTTCTATCATTACTTGCACATCTTTTTCCCATGCCCTTAAGGTTAGCTCTCCTAAGACTTTTAACTCTCCAAGTTGAGCCTCATCACTAGAATCTGCTAAGCAACCCGGACGCAAAGAATCTCCAAGACTTAAAGATACATCATATTTTCTGCAAATCTCTAAAATATCATCAAAAGCTTCATAAAAAGGATTCTGTTTATGATAGTGCATCATCCAAGAAGCCATAAGGCTTCCGCCACGACTTACAATTCCCATTTTTCTTTTTGCCAAAGAAGGCATATGTTCTAGCAGGAATCCACAATGGATTGTAAAGTAGCTAACACCTTGTTTTGCTTGTCGTTCTAAGACTTCAAGCATTTTATCTATGGTGAGTGCGTTTATATCATTTTTTACATCATGTAAAATCTGATAGATAGGTACTGTGCCAATAGGGACGCTAGAGTTTTTAATAACAGCTTCTCTTATACTATCTAAATCACCACCTGTGCTTAAATCCATAATAGTATCTGCACCATATTTAATGGATACTAGAGTTTTTTGTACCTCTTCATCAATAGAGCTTGCAAGAGCAGAGCTACCGATATTAGAATTAATTTTTGTTCTAACAGCAATCCCAATTCCCATTGGTTCTAAATTTGTGTGATAGATATTTGATGGCAATATCAAGCGACCTTTTGCCACTTCTTTTCTAATTAGCTCAGAATCTAAATGTTCTATGTTTGCTACATATTGCATTTCTTCTGTGATGATACCTTGTTTTGCATAATAGAGTTGCGTTTTTACTTTATCATTTTTGCGGGCTTCTACCCATTTGCTTCGCATTATTTCTCCTTATAAATGATGGCTTATAAACGCCGTATAAGGTATCAAAATAAAAATAAAAAAAAGCTTTTAAAAGGTTAAAAATTTTTGTATTTTTAAGTATATTTTGAGAGACATAGATGAAGACTCATAGGAGATTCCTATGAGTATAAATTAGAAGTTATATCTAACTTCTACCCTAAATCTGTTTTTATCTTCAGAATCTGTATTTACAGCATCATTCCAAGTGCTTACATCAGGGCTACCTAAGATAACTTGCTTATCAGCATCAGTTTGTAGCATAGCGTAGTAAGTTGAAATTTTTAGAGCCTTAGAGTATTGCCATGTGATTTTTGGAGTGATTTCTTGGAAATCAATATCGCCAGAATATCTAGCAGCATCAATACCCCTTGTAAGAGTGTTTGTTCCCTTTACATAGTCGATACCTACAGTTAGGTTATCCAAAATATCATAGCTAACATTTCCGTAGAATATGCTAAGTTCGTTGCTTTCATTTTCTAGAGGCATTGTAATACCAGTGTATGTTGGAAGAACAGAGATATTTATTCCTGTAGCAGGATTGTCAAACCATAGCTCACCAGCATAGCTTAGGTATCCACCATCTCCATTGTCAAGTGATACAGAATAAGAATCTTTTGAGTTACCCCAGTAACCAACTTTAACAGCTAGTGGAACTTGGTAATCGTGGAATTTTACACCACCTTCAATAATGTATAAATCAGCCGAATCTTGAACTTTACCGCCATGAAGCGCTACAAAAGGCTTATCTAAATCATTGTTTAGGTTAGCCAGTATATATTGTCCCTTAAGATGTGCTAGACTGCTATCCCAACCAAGTTGTGCAAATACAGCACTATCAATTAAATCATCAGCACTAAACAACCAAGCTTCAGCATTGATATTACCAATTCCTGTTTCATAATTAGCTAGAGCAGCGATAGTATATAGTGGCTTAACTACACTTGTATAATCACCAGCATAACCAGCAAATTGATCATCTGTGCTCCAAGAATCAAATGCACCAGCAACAAAAGTCCAGTTTGGTAAGTCAGAGTTCATTGCTAATATACCTGTTCCTCTGTCATCTAGCGAATCGTTTAAAGGAGTAGCCAATCTCATTTTACCAGCTTGAATTGTAGTAGCCGTTGTATCTGGACTGATAGTAGCATAGAATTCTGTTACACCAAAGTTAGAATCTTTACCAGCACCAAGACCTGTTCCCAAGAAAGGAGTATTAACAGTTGCACCATTAGCATTAACAGCACTTACGCCTTTACCATGATTTACATTTTGATCTACATTGTGGTATCCGATACCTAATGTCATTGCAACATTATTTACAACAGGAGTTTTAAATGTAGCTTCTGCTCTCCAGTTGTGTCCAGCACTGCCTTTACTATCTGCCACAGGGTTACCTTGATTATCTGTTCTTTTACCATCTTTGACAAAGCCTTCATTGTCTATTCTAGTATCATTATATCTGTATCTTAAGAAACCATTAACCTCAACACCTTTGATTGCTTCTTCTAGTGGCTGCGCCAAACTAACTGATGAAAGACCTGCTACTGCAACACAGGTAGCTAAACTAAGTTTTGTGAATTTCATTTGTAACTTCCTTGAATAAATAGAATAAATCTTGCGTTATTTAAGCAAAATTAAAGGATTATTTTATCTTTTAATAGCTTAAAGTAACATTATAATCTTGCAATACCAGGGATGAGTATTTTATTTTTCTTTTGTGCAGTTACAATCTTCACAACCACAACCATTATTTTTTTTAGGGAATAATTTGTAAGTAAAATATCCAAATGCTAATATAAAAATACCAAATAATATAATCTTTTCTATCATGCACTTAGCCTTGTTTATGTGTTATATTTTAAAGCAATCTAAAGTAATAATGAAAGTAATTTTAACAATGTTTCTTAAAAATAAACTTATTAATTTTTTAAGTCTTTAAAGTATAAAATTAGGTTTTTATGACACATCGCAGGTTTAGGGAATATTATGATAAATAAAAAATTCTTAAATAAAATAGGAGATTCTAGGATAGCTGGAATATTTAGCAAAACCGGTCTAGGATTAGTGGCTGTTTTGGCTATTGTTGGTTGTAATGGTGGAGAGAATCAAAATTCTTCTTCTAGTGGATTAGAACAAGCCACAAAAAATGGAGCTATAGTAACAATAGAAGAACAAGCAGACGGAAGCTATAAAATACTAGAAGAAACACCAAGTTCTAGTACTAGAGTGATTCTTAGGGAGCAAAACGGCAATGAGAGAATCTTGACGCAAGAGGAGATAGATAAGATAATACAAGAAGAATCTAAAAAGATAGATTCAGGTACTTCACAGCTTACAAACCCAACAGGCGCTGGGTTATCTTTGGGGGAGACGATATTAGCAAGTGCTGCTGGTGCTATACTTGGAAGTTGGATTGGTAGTAAGTTGTTTAATAATCAAAACTATCAATCACAGCAAAGAACGAGCTATAAAACTCCCCAAGCTTATGAGAGATCTCAAAATTCATTTAATAGAAATAATGCAACAAATGCCGGTAGAAGTGGGTTTTATTCCCCAAATAATAATACGCCAAATACTACAAATACTCAAAATAGACAAAATAATTCAAATACATATGGTGGGTAAGTATGAAGATTACAGAAGTTGAAGCTTTAAGTAATGAGGATTTAGAGAATCTAGGATTAGAATGGCATACAGACATCGATGATACTCCATATATTAGCAATGAAATAATAGAGGTTACAGAAGATGAAGCACAAAGATATTATGATGCTGCAAATGAACTCTATGATATGTATGTGGAAGCAGGGCAATATGTAATTGACAATGATTTATTTTTTGAACTAGGGATTCCGTTTAATTTAGTCGAAGCTATAAAAATGAGTTGGGAAGAGGAGGTGCATTGGCATCTTTATGGTAGATTTGATTTTGCAGGTGGGCTAGATGGGAAGCCAATTAAGTTATTGGAGTTTAATGCAGATACTCCTACTATGCTATATGAGAGTGCGATAATCCAATGGGCACTTTTAAAGAAAAATGGCTTTGATGAATCTATGCAGTTTAATAGTTTATATGAATCTTTAAGTGATAACTTTAAGAGAATTATCACTCTTGGTGACGATATTTCAAACTTTGATTTTGTTTATGAAGGTTGGAAGATTCTGTTTTCTAGCATACAAGGTAGCATAGAAGAAGAAAGAAGCGTGAAGTTACTAGAAGTAATTGCAAGGGAAGCTGGATTTAATACTTCATTTTGTTATGCACATGAAGCACAGCTAGATGAGCATAATGGACTTAGTTTCAATGGAGATAATTACGAGTTTTGGTTTAAGCTAATACCATGGGAGAGTATCGCAGTAGATGAGCCAGATTTGGCAATGCTTATTACTACAATGATTAGAAATAAAAATACTATCTTTTTAAATCCAGCATATACACTTATGTTTCAAAGTAAAAGAATGATGAAGATTCTATGGGATTTATTTCCGAATCACCCATTATTGCTTGAGAACTCATATGAAATGCTTGATAAAAAGCAAGTCAAAAAACATGCTTTTGGCAGAGAGGGCGAGAGTGTATCAATTCTATCTAGCAGTGGAGAGATTCTAACTAAAAGCAATGGCAATTATGAAAATTACCCAGAACTTTATCAAGAGTTTGCAGAATTAAACTCACATAATGGTAGCTTCTATCAAGCAAATGTTTTTTATGCATATGAGGCTTGTGCTTTGGGCTTTAGAAAAGGTGGTGAGATATTAAATAATATGTCAAAGTTTGTATCACATAGGATTATTTAGTTATTTAAGTTTTCTTCTATATATTAGAAGTGCGATAATTATTACTAAGAAAAACATAACTTCAATAGCTAATGATTTTAAATCTTCCATAAACTTCTCCTTAGTGCATAGAATCTATGCACTAATTTTATCCTTTAGTAAGTTTTGCAAAATTGTCTCACTTTTTAGTAAGTTTTCTTTATCTTGTGTGTTTAGGTTGTTTAGATAATTTTCATTGACTAAATTTTTTAAATCTTTTAGCCAATTATAATCATCACTTGTTGTTACTTCTATTTTTTCATCTTTGCTAGATGTAGATTGGTCTTGATTTGTATTTTGTTCTTTATTGTTACCTAGATTTATAAGGATATCATCTATACTATTTTCTATATCTACCTTATAATGCTTTAGCACATATATATCTAGTGTGTTGCCCTCTGAACCTGATGTTTTAAATAGCATTAGCTCATCTTTATCGCCCATCATTTCTTTTAGATTTAGTGCTCCATTTAGGTCTTTATCTTGGGAGATTGAATGATTAATAAAGTCTCCTATATTATCAAAGAATCCAACTTTGTCTAAGAATTGCTTTTGGGCTTCAACTCCGCCTGGGATTCTCTCTGCAACAGAATAATATTTAGAATCTTTTAGTGATACAAGGCTATTTATGTGGATTCCTTCATCTAAGCTTAGTTTGCCATCACCATCTTTATCTTGCTCTAAATATCCCATACTATATGCCGCATCATAATACCAAGACTTTACAAAATCTTGTGCTTCTTTTGAATCTAGACTGCCAAATTTTTCTTTTATTGCTTTTGCATTTTCTTCTGTTAGAGGGACGCTTATATTTTTGCCACTTACTTCATCTATAAATGATACAGAATTAGGCTTAGTAGTTCCATTAGATTCTAGTGGATTGTAGCCATTTTTTATCTCATCGCTTATATTTTCTGGTGCATTGCTTGGAGATTTTATTATTTCTTTTTCAAAAAATGAATCTTTTTTATCACTCATGCTTATAAGCTCATCTTCATTTTCGGCTTTTTCTTTTGCTTCTAGTTTTCTTATTTGAAGTTTTGTATCTTCTATATCTTTTTCTGGTGCATTTTGATATGTTAGGTCAGCTAGTTTTTTATATGCTTCTTGCTTTAAGGCTTCTGTTTGACTTAGGACTTCTTGTGAGCCTTCTGGTGTTTGTTCTGCTTTGTTGCTTTTTTTGCTTCCACTTGTGCTAGATAGCATTTTAGTAGCATCGCTTTCTTTGTTTGTGTCTATAGATTCTTCTAGTGATTTTTTTAGTTCTTCTACATTTACTTTTTGTGCTATATCAGCAGAAACAGAGCCTGTCATTTTTAGTTGTTGAATAGCTTCTTGTATGGCTTTTTGCTTTTCAAAGCTTTCATCTTGACTAGCAGTTGTGCTTAGCCTTTTATTCTCTTCGCTTCTATTTTGTAGTGCTTTTTGTGTTTCATAAGAATAATTAACGCCACTAATATACGATGATATGCCACCATCTTTGTTTGTGTAATACATGCTAAATCCTTAAAATAGTATTACTTCCTTGTTTGTTTTTATATCCTTATTACCATAAATTACAAGCAAATATTATTCCTATAGTGTTATATTGACAATAAATATTAATTCTTATAGAATTTTTGCTCATCTAAGAACAGATAAATCAATAAAATAGGGCTTTTGTGCAGACACTTCATAAGGCATTACTTTTAAAAAAAATGTATTTATTGCAAAATTTTGGGTTTGAATATGTAGAACCAAAAATATTACAATCATTGCAAAAGAGTTTTGATTTTAAAAATTTGGGTTCTTTATGTGGAGCTATTAATTCATGCACACTTTGTAAGCATAGAAATAGCAAAGCACATGTCGGTATTATAAATAGTAACTCAAGGCTAATGTTTGTTAGTCTTTTTCCAATACTTGATAATGAAAATAGATTCACATCAAAAGGGGCTGACATGCTATTAAATATAATAAAAAAAGTGCTGAATTTAGAAATACAAGAAGTATCAATAACATCTCTTATAAAATGCGAGATGAATATGACTTATAGCAAGGAAGGGTTTAGTAATTGTAAGGATTATTTTTTAAAGCAATTAGAATTTTCTAATGCACAAAAAATAGTGTGTCTTGGAAGTGAAGCTTATGGGTTGTTGTGTGATGTGGGATTAAGATATGAAGAATCTCAAGGGAGATTCTTAAAATGGAATGGATATGACTTATTTCCGACATTTTCTATATCTCAACTTCTAAGACAACCAAAATTAAAAATACAAGCACATAAGGAATTTTTAACAATCAAAGGAAGTTTATGAAGATACTAAGAAGTTTAGTTTTTGTTATGTTGTTGCCTAGTTTATTGCTCCCAGCTGGTAGATATGTTTCTCCAATTAACATTCCAAGTGTGGAAGTATTAAATGTAGATGTAGAGCAATGTTCTCGTGCATGTTTAAAGAAACTCCTTAAAGAAGGTAAGGTATTTTCGTTTGTTGCGAAATTAAATGCAGAAAATGCCAATGAGGAGCTATATGTAAGTTTAAATGAGATAATGCGAAGCTTGCAGATTCAACAAGCTCCACTAGAGTTGCAAAATGCCAAAAAATCAGCATTTAATATAGCACTAGTCTTTCCAAGAAAGACAATAGGTAGATATTCTAGCAATACCACAAATATGGTCTTAAGCTATCTTCTAAATCAAAATGCAACTTTTAATTTTGAAGTATTTGATTCAAATACAGAAAGTATAGATGATATACAAAGGGTAATTGGCAAGATACATCAAGGCGGATACAAGCATGCAATAGCTATTTTTACTCATGTTGGAGCAAATAATTTAAATAAGCTAAATATTAACATTCCAGTATATATCCCAAGTGTGCATATCTCTCAAATACAAGGGGAGGTATCTAAGAATCTTATATTTGGTGGGATTGATTATGAAGCACAAATTAGAGCACTATCGAGTTTGAATAATAATATTAAAACAACTAGTTTTTATGATTCTAGTTTTATAGGTTCTGCATTGCATGGATATGTAGCAAAATATAATCAAAATATTAGTTATGAGAAGGTATTCAATCAAAAAGATTCTGCGAATTTTCCAAAGGAGATGAAGAATCTTAAAGGAGCAATTTCAAATTCTAAGGTATTTTTAAATACGCCAATTACTAGCAGTGCAATTATACTTTCACAAATTACATATAATGATATTAAACCTAGTGGAATTTATTCTACGCAGATAAACTACAACCCAAGTTTGCTATCAATCACACAGGAGAAAGATAGGAGAAATATGTATATAGCAAACTCAATTAGTGAGCTTGATATTAAACTAATAGAACAATCAAAACTTATAAAGGCTGATTTGGAATATGATTGGATTAATTATGCAACTGCTTTTGGTGTGGAGTATTTTTACACAAGCAAGATTCCAAGTGCAAAGAGATATTTCAAAGAAAGAATAGTGAATAATCAAGTGCAATATGAAGTAGAGATTCTGACTCCAACAAGCAGTAGATTTGAATCATATTATGAATAATGTGGAATTTCATGGTTTTAGAATAAAACTAAGAAGAGGTAGAGGGTATAAAAATTTTCGTTTAAGCTATAGGGGCTTAGATGATATATTACTTAGTGCGCCAAAGTCTTCTAGTATAAAAGAGTGTATGAAATTTTTAGAAGATTCAAAGCAATGGCTTGTGGCACACAAATCTACGCAATATACAATACATAAAGATAAGATATTTTTGTTTGGAGAATGGATTAAGAGTGAATTACAGGTGTTAGATGAGTGGAATAGGCTTTGGTTATATAATGACAAAAAAATAGTTGAATTTTATAGGTTAAAGTTGCAAGAATATATAAGCATATCATTGCCAAAGTTTAGCAAATTATTGGGGTTATATCCTAGTGATGTTGTATATGGTAAGAGCTTAAATACTCTTGGTAGTTGTTATACAGTAAGTAAGAAAATACGCTTTAGTTTAAGGCTATCTTTAATGCCATATTATGTAATAGATTCTATTATTATCCATGAGCTTACACATTTGGAGTTTAGGGGACATGATTGTAACTTTTGGAACTTTGTAGCACAACATGATATAAATCTAGTAGCTACAAAAACTTATCTAAAAACAAATAGTGGGCTTAATAGATATATAGCTAAAAAATTATTCAAGAATTAAAAATAATAAAATTAACTATATTCTCTATTAGTGGGCTTTTTTGATGTTTATAATATTCGATATATATCTCTCTATGAATCTTTTGCCCAAATGTATTACTAGATATTATCTTGCCCTTTATTTTTGGCGTAAATTCATTTGGAATTATGGCTATGCTATTCTCTTTTATAAGGCTAGATATGTTTAAGATGTTATTGTAGTATGTTGTCTTTAGAGATTCAATATTTAAGGACAATTTTACAAATATATCATCAATTGGTATATGTATGTAGGTTTTGTGTGGAATAATCCATTGTGCATTGCTTAAAGCACTATTGCTTTTTATGTTTATGTTATTTGATAGCACTATTTTGAAGTTTTCTGAAAGCCATAGTCTTGTGTTGATTGTTTTTTTGTTACTTGGATTATCCAAGATTGCTATATCACACTTTTTATTTATTAAATCATTTTTTGGGTCTTTGCTTATATAGAAATTTATATTGTTGTAGTATTTTGTTATGGTATTTTTATATGTTTGCATCGTGTTTTTATGTATATATGGAGAAGTTGCTATATTTAGTGTTGTCTTTGAGTTTAATAGCTCTAGTTGATCTTTTTGATAATCATTTAACATTTTTTTATTTTTTAATGCTAGTTTTAGCAGTTTTTCGCCATCTTGTGTTAGTTTTATGCCACTTCTTTTTCTTTCTATGATTTTAAAATTAAAGTATTTTTCTAAAAATTTTAGTTGGGAGCTAATTGCAGGTTGTGATAATCCTAGCTTATGTGAAGCTTTGGATATATTGCTTTCATTAGCGACTACGATTAGGGTATTGAGTTTGGTAAAATCGTATAGCATGTTGTCTCTCTTTATTTTTTATTTATACATTGTATTACAAATATCTTAAAGAAAACAAAAACATGTTAGAATCCGCACAAATAATGCAAGGGCAGTAATGAAACTTGAAATTTTAAATACATTAAATCAAAATCAACTTGAAGCTGTAAAGTCAATAGATGGTAGCTTACTGATTCTAGCTGGAGCTGGAAGCGGGAAAACAAAGACAATAACAACTCGTTTGGCTTATTTGATTGATGAGATAGGTATAGACCCAAGAAATACGCTTACTCTAACTTTCACTAATAAAGCAGCACTAGAGATGCAAATAAGGGCTATAAGCATGATAGATAGCGTAGGGATTCCGCCACTTTTATGCACATTTCACAAGTTTGGGCTTTTGTTTTTAAAATCTAATATACATCATATAGGTAGAAAAAATAGCTTTTATGTAATTGATAGCGATGATGTAAGGTCTATGCTTAAAAAGCTGGATAAAGAAACAAAAGGAATAGAAATACCACCTAAAAAAATAGCTTCTATCATTTCTAATTACAAAAATTCTGAAATTAGTGTGGAGATGGCATTAAAAAATGCAGATTCTCTAAGTGGAGATTCTAGATTTGTAGAAGAGAGTATAAAGGTTGCTCAAATTTATAAGCAATATGAAGAGATTTTGCTCGATAGAAATGTAGTCGATTTTGATGATTTATTGCTTTTGCCACTAGATATAATGCAAAGACACAAAGAAATAGCAGTAAATCTAAGCAATCATTATCAATACATAATGGTAGATGAGTTTCAAGACACAAATAAGATTCAATACAAACTATTAAAACAATTATGTATTAGTCATAGTAATTTATGCGTTGTTGGCGATGATGATCAAAGTATTTATAGTTGGAGGGGTGCTAATATAGATAATATTTTAAACTTCACAAAAGATTTTAGAGCCAAAGAAATAAAGCTAGAAGATAATTATCGCTCTACAAACAACATACTAAAGGCTGCAAATTGTCTAATAAGTGAAAACAAAAAAAGGCTTGGAAAGACTTTAAAAAGCACGCTTGGAGATGGAGAAGAGGTTGAAGTCTTGCATTTAAGAGACGAAAAAGAAGAAGCAAAAAAAGTAGCAAAAACAATATCAAAACTCATACAAAATGGTATAGAACCAAAAAATATAGCAGTTCTATTTCGACTAAATGCACTATCAAGGTCGCTAGAAGAAGCATTTAATAAAGAAAAGATTCCATATGTCCTTGTTGGAACGATAGCATTTTATGAAAGAAAAGAAATTAAAGATATTATTTCTTATTTTAGAGTGCTAGTTGATTTAAATGATGACACATCTTTACTTAGAATCATAAATACTCCTAAAAGAAAAATAGGAAAAACAACAATACAAAAGCTACAAACACATGCAAAAGATAATAAATCTAGCATATATCAACTATTTAAAACTAATAATTTACCTCCATTAGCTCCAAAATTAAAAAATGAAATTGAAAATTTATTTAAGATTCTAGAAACTTTACAAGATGATTTTGAGCATTATAGTTTTGATGAATTTGTAAATCGTTTTGAAGAAAAAATTGGCTTTTTAGATGATTTAGAAAATTCAAATGATGATATAGATAGGGTTAGTAATGTGAATGAATTTTTTGGATTATGTAAGGATTATTATAAAAATAACACAAATGATTCATTGCTTGATGCATTAAATGAGTTAGCTTTGCAAAGCGAACAAGAAAATGCAGAGAAAATAAGTAGCGAAAATAGTGTATCTTGCATGAGTGTGCATTCTAGCAAGGGTTTAGAATTTGATTATGTTTTTATAATAGGTTTAGAAGATGGGTTTTTCCCGCTAAATAAAGAAGATATATCGCTAGAAGAAGAAAGAAGATTAGCATATGTAGCATTTACTAGAGCAAAGAGTAAGCTGTATTTGTGTCATGTAAGTTCTAGGCTATATTTTGGTGGGCGAAATGATAATATGAAACCATCAATATTTTTAAAAGATAGCAACTTGCAAGATGGCAATAAAATAATGGTAGATAAAAATGAAGAATTTCAAAAAGGCAGTTGCGTTATGCACAAGATTCTAGGATATGGCAGAATCTTAGAAGTAAATGGAGAAAATGTTAAAGTAAATTTTGGTGGTTCTATAAAAGTTTTACGAAAATCATTTTTGGAATTAGTATAGGAGAGATACATGAATCCTTATATAGATATTTATAGAGATGGAGAAAAGATAAGAGAGGTTTTTTTAGCCATTAACCAAATATCCAAAAAACTAAAAAATCCTTTAAAAATCATGGAAGTGTGTGGAGGTCATACACATACTATTATGAAGTATTCACTTTTGCAGTTATTACCAGAAAATATAGAGTTTATCCATGGGCCCGGTTGTCCTGTGTGCGTGATGCCTAGAGGCAGAATAGACCATGCATATAAAATAGCATCACAAAAAGATGTAATATTATTAACGCTAGGAGATATGATTAAAGTTCCGGGAAGTTTTGGTTCTCTGCAGGTAGCTAGAAGCAATGGGCTTGATGTAAGATTTATATATTCTCCGCTTGATATATTAAAAATAGCAAAAGAAAACAAAGATAAAAAAATCGTATATTTTGCAATAGGCTTTGAGACTACTACGCCAATGACTGCAGCACTTCTAAATAGAGTAATAGAAGAAAAATTAGATAATGTATTTTTTCATATAAACCATGTTTTAGTGCCGCCACCGCTAGAGGTTATTTTGGATTCTAAAGACTGCAAGATTAATGCACTTCTAGCACCATCACATGTAAGTGTGATAACGGGAGCAAAAATATATGAATCTTTATTAGATAAGTATCATTTACCAATTGTTGTATGCGGGTTTGAGCCACTTGATATAGGAGAGAGTATATTATCGATAGTAAATCAAAAGATAAATAATGAATCTAAAATAAACATACAATATGCAAGAGTTGTAAGTAAAGATGGCAACTTAAAAGCACAAGAATTAGTGGATAAATATTTTACTCTTAGGGATAGTTTTTATTGGCGTGGGTTGGGTGAGATTCCTCATTCTGCATTGAGATTAAAAGATGAATATGCAAAATATGATGCTGAAATTATCTTTAAAGATTATCTAGGTGGAATCCCAAAAGATGAACATAAAGGTTGCATATGTGGAGAGATTCTAAGGGGCAATAAAAAGCCACTTGATTGTAGATTGTTTGCTAAAGCATGTAATCCACAAAATCCACTTGGAAGCTGTATGGTTAGCTCTGAAGGTGCATGTGCTGCATATTATAAATATGGCGGTGTAAGCAATATTTTAAACCAAACAAAGTAGAATCTAAAGTAATTATTAAAGAAGGTGTTGCATGAAACAAGATGTAAGAAGTCTGTATTTGGAGTTTTTTAAAAATAAAGGTCATCAAGTTTATAGTTCTATGCCTTTGGTGCCAGATGACCCAACTTTGCTATTTACAAATGCGGGTATGGTTCAGTTTAAAGATATTTTTACAGGAAAGATTCCAATACCGCAACCAAATATCGCTACAAGTGCACAACTATGTATTCGTGCTGGTGGTAAGCATAATGACTTAGAAAATGTAGGCTATACAGCAAGACATCATACGCTTTTTGAAATGCTTGGGAATTTTAGCTTTGGTGCTTATTTCAAAGAAGAAGCAATTGCTTATGCATGGGAGTTTGTTACAGAGGTGCTTGGGTTCTCTAAAGAAGTCTTGTATGTAACAATCCATGAAGATGATGATGAAGCTTTTAATATTTGGTGTAAGCATATAGATTCTAGCAGAATTAAAAGAATGGGGAATAAAGATAATTTTTGGCAAATGGGAGATACTGGTCCTTGTGGTCCTTGTAGCGAAATTTTTGTAGATCAAGGTGAAGAGTTTTGCGGACCTGAAGATTACTTTGGTGGAGATGGAGATAGATTCTTAGAGATATGGAATCTCGTGTTTATGCAGTATGAGAGAGATGAGAGTGGGAATTTAAAAAAGCTTCCAAAGCCAAGTATCGATACTGGAATGGGACTAGAGCGTGTAATGGCACTACTAGAAGGCAAAAAGAGCAATTTTGATTCTTCTTTATTTATGCCATTAATTTTAAAAGTAGAAGACATAGTTGGGAAAAAATATATTTATGAGAGTGGAGCAAGTTATAGAGTAATTGCTGATCATGCTAGGTCTGTTGCATTCTTGCTTGCACAAGGTGTGAATTTTGACAAAGAAGGCAGAGGATATGTTTTGCGTAGAATCTTACGCAGAGCAGTTAGGCATGGATATTTGCTTGGTATTAGAGAGCCATTTTTATATCGTATCATAGATGTTGTATGTGATATTTTAGGTGATCATTATAGTTATCTAAGGGAAAAAAGAGAGTTTATAAAGAATCAATGCATAGGCGAAGAGAAGAGATTCTTTGAGACTATTGAAAATGGAATGAATCTCTTTAATAAAGAGCTAGAAAAGCTAGAAAAAGAGCCACAAAACAGACTATTTAGCGGAGAGATTGCTTTTAAGCTTTATGATACTTATGGATTCCCGCTTGATTTAACCCAAGATATGCTAAGAGAAAAGGGATATGGAGTTAATTTAGATACATTTGAAAAATGTATGCAAGAACAAAAAGAGCAAGCAAAGGCGAGCTGGAAGGGAAGTGGAGATATAAGTAATAGCGGAGAGTTTAAAGAATTAATAGCAAAATATAGTAAAAATATTTTTGTTGGCTATGAAAGCTCTGAATCTACTTCTAAGATTCTTGCATTGCTTGATGAAAATTTCAAAGAAGTAACAACGCTAAATGAAAATGGATACGTAATGCTTGATAAAACTCCATTCTATCCTCAAGGAGGAGGTCCTATTGGAGATATTGGAAGCTTGTATGTAAACGATAAACAAGTAGCAATCATAAAAGATACTAGAAAATATTTTGAGCTAAATATATCTACTATTGTATCTAAAGCTCCAATACATGTTGGTGATATCGTTCATGCAGTGGTTGATAATAATAGGCTAGAAATTGCAAAGCATCATAGTGCAACTCATTTGCTTCATAAGGTCCTAAGAGATGTGCTAGGTGAGCATGTAGCACAAGCTGGAAGTTTAGTTGAGCCAAATAGATTGAGGTTTGACTTCACTCATCAAAGTCAGCTAAGCGGTGATGAGCTAGAGAATATAGAAATCTTGGTTAATGAAAGAATACTAAAAGCAAGTAATCAAGAATGCGAAATAATGAATATAGAAAAAGCAAAACAAAAAGGTGCCATGGCACTTTTTGGCGAGAAGTATGGCGAGAATGTAAGAGTGATTACTTTTGGAGATTCAATAGAGCTATGTGGTGGAATCCATGTGCAAAATACTGCTAGTATAGGAAGCTTCTATATTATAAAAGAAAGCGGTGTTAGCAGTGGTGTTAGAAGGATTGAGGCAGTATGTGGCAGTGCTGCATATAAATATGGTAAAGATGCTATAAATGAAATACAACAAGCAAAAGAAGAGCTAAAAGCTCAAGACTTGCTAATGGGTATAAGAAAGCAAAAAGAGCTAATAAAAAGTCTAAAATCAAATAATAGCAACACAACTAATGCAGACTTTAAAGCAGAGGTTATAAACAATGTAAATTTGATAGTCTCTAAAACAGATTTGCATGATATAAAGCCATTAATTGATAATGCTAAAAACAAGTATGAAAAAGTTGTAATTTTGTTAATTAATAATGAAGGTAAAATTGCAGCAGGTAGCAAGAATACAAATGTAAAAGCTGGAGCATGGGTAAAAGAAGTAGCAAGTATTATGGGCGGTGGTGGCGGAGGAAGAGATGACTTTGCTACTGCAGGCGGAAAAGATATAAGCAAACTTGATGAGGCTTTGCAAAAAGCTAGAGAATTTGTGTTAGAATGTATTAATTAACTTTAAAGAGGTGAGTATGCAAGTAGGTTCTAATTTTTCTGGTTATAGTTGGTTTGATGCCTATGCTAAAGATTTTACACAAAAAGAAAAGAAAGTAAGCTATGAAGTAGAATCTACAAGTAAAAAAGAAGATGAAGAACAAGAAAATTATGAATTAGATAAGCAAGATAAGAAAAAAGAAAATACGGAAATGGTAAATGGCAAAGAGCTAGAACCTGATGAAGCAGATTATGTCCGCGAATTAGAGAGGATAGATAGAAATGTAAAAGCCCATGAAAACGCCCATATAGCAGCTGGTGCTGGTGTAGTAACTGGAGGTGCTAGTTATAGCTATACTAGAGGGCCTGATGGAAGAATGTATGCAACTGCTGGTGAAGTGCCAATAGCTATGCAAAAAGGTGATACACCGCAAGAAACTATACAAAATGCAAGAAAAGTCGTTGCTGCTGCTATGGCACCTGCTGACCCTAGTCCGCAGGATTATAAAGTAGCTGCAAGTGCTATGCAAATGGAATCTCAAGCAAGAGTGGAGATGGCACAAGAAACACAAGAAAAACTAAAAGAAGATATAAAAAGAAGAGAAGAAGATAAAAGTGAAAATGAATCTTTAGACAAAAAGCAAAATAGTAAAAATTCTTATGAAATATCTAGCTATATAAAAAATCAAAATAACAACAATATAGATACTCCAAAGCTTGAGATAGCTGGTTAATTACTACAAATTCTTAAAATAATTTACTCCATATATAATATTTTTTTACAAAATGTCGATTTATCACAATATAAATATAATAAAATGGAATGAAGTTTGCTTGTATAATTGCAAGTAAGATTTTTAGATTCTAAGGAGAGAGCTATGGAATTAACTTATGAAGGATATAAACTTTGTAATTTTTTTGATGTTGTAGAAGCACCAAAGAGTAAGGATACAAAGATAAATGATTACAAAAAAAGCTCCAAAAAGGGCGATGTTGTTGTTTTATGCTCTATAAATAATCAAAATAATATGCAAAAAATCATTAAAAAGGCTTAGTATGAATACCTGTGTTATGACTGAAATTAATGAAGCTTTAGAGATTCCAAGACTAAATGACATAACATTGAATGTAATAGATAGTTTTGTAGAAAAGAAGAATCTAAAAAGTGGAAAGTGCAATATTTTTGATGAATTAACAAGTGAAGAGTATATTTTAAAGGGCTGGGAAGCTTTTTGTAGTTTGGTTGATGTTGAAAAGCTTATAAATGGAGAGTTTAAAAAAGCAAGTGAGGAAATAGCAGATATAATAATCCTAAAAGGTGGTCTGTTAAATGGAATCACTCAAACAATACAAAATAAAGATGAGTATAAACCTGTTGCATTTTTCTATGAGATTTCTTTATGGGATGGAGCATATCATAAGCAAAGTTTATTTACTCTGCTTTTTAAAAAGCATAAAAACATTACACTAAAAGATGTTTTTGATGATTTTATGTTGCATTTAGCTAGTGAAGATTTAAATAGCTTTGATAGGGATTCTTATTATGCTATCTTAGATGGAAAGAGAAGCGTTGAAACTCACTTGTTTGAAACATTTGGCAAAGACTATAATTTGAAACTTGATAGAATGTATGGGGTTGGCATATGCAATGAGATTCTATCATATTACAACAGTGCAAAAAGAAAGCACCAACTAGCCTAAAATAAAGCACCCTTTATGATATAATAAATAAAAATGAGGGGTGCAGATGATAAAAATAACAGAAAATAGCCTAAGAGATGGAAATCAATCACTAATAGCTACTCGTTTAAGATTGGAAGATATGATTGAAGCAGCAAAACACTTTGAAGAGGTTGGCTTTCATAGTGTAGAAGTGTGGGGTGGTGCTACTTATGATACTTGCTTGAGATATTTAAAAGAAGATCCGTTTGAGAGATTATCCACTTTAAAAGAAATCTTTAAAATAACTCCAATACAAATGCTACTAAGAGGGCAGAATCTAATAGGATATAGACACTATGCAGATGATGTTGTATGTGAGTTTATAAGGCTTAGTGCCCAGCATGGTGTAGATATTTTTAGGGTTTTTGATGCGTTAAATGATATAAGAAACATCAAAAAAAGTGTAGAGGAAATAAAGAAACAAAACAAACACGCACAAGGTGCTATATGCTACACAACTTCACCTGTTCATAACATTAAAGGATTTGTTGAATTTGGTAAAGAATTAGAAAAAATAGGTTGCGATTCACTTGCTATTAAGGACATGGCTGGATTATTAGAGCCAAATGTCGCATATGAGCTAGTAAAAGCTATAAAAGAAGAGATAAATTTGCCTCTAGCACTTCATACGCATTCCACTGCCGGATTTGCCTTTGCTAGTCATATTAGAGCTATTGAAGCGGGGGTTGATATTGTTGATCTTGCTAATTCTTCTTTTGCTGAAGGAACAAGTCACCCATGTACTCAATCAATGGTAGCTACATTGAGAAATACAAAATGGGATAGTAAATTAGACTTAAAGCCAATGGAGAAGGCAGCAGAGATTCTAAAGAAAAATAGAAGAAAATATAAAAAGTTTGAATCAGAATACAATCAAATTGACACTAGAGTTCTCATAAATCAAATACCCGGTGGTATGATATCTAATATGGCAAATCAACTAAGGGAACAAAATGCACTTGATAAGATGGACGAGGTATTAGAAGAAATTCCTAGTGTGAGGAGGGATTTTGGCTATCCTCCATTAGTTACCCCTTCAAGTCAGATAGTTGGAACTCAAGCAGTGCTAAATGTCCTAACACAAACAAAATATAAAACACTAACTACTGAATCTCAAAACCTAATAAGAGGACTATATGGCAAAACTCCAGCTCCAATTTCTAAAGAATTACTAGAAAAAGTTGAATCTTCTAGCATAATATCAACTAGGCCTGCTGATACTCTAAATGATGAGCTACAAAAGGCTATTGCAGAATCTAAGGATTTTGCAAAGTCTCCTACTGATGTCATCTCATATGCTATGTTTGGTAATATTGCAAAGACATTTTTAGTAGAGAGAAATGAAAATAGACTAGCCCCAGAGGCACTAACTACATTTCAAAGTGATAATGCACCAATGCCAAGAGAGTTTAGAATAAATATGCATGGAGAGACATATAGTGTAAAAGTTGAGGGGAGTGGTGCAAAAGATCAAGCACTTAGGTCGTTTTTTGTAAGAATCGATGGAGAGCTAAAAGAAGTAATAATAGAAAATGAAAATGAAGATAAAATAGAGACACCAAATAGAAAAGATTCATTGCCTCAAGCACACCTAAGAGGACATATAATATCTCACATGCCGGGGAATCTAACAAAAATCAAAGTAAAAGTTGGCGATAAAATAAAAGAAGGCGATGTAGTAGCAATAGTAGAAGCTATGAAGATGGAAAATCAAATACTTGCAACAATAGGTGGCGAAGTGAAAGAAATATACGCTAAAGAAGGACAACAAATAAGTGCGAATTTAGCAATAATGCTAGTAGAGTAGGTATGAAAATCCTTAGCGTAAGTGAATTAAATGAGCAAATTAAGGCTATATTTGAAGAGAGTTTTTATTATGTAAGCGTGTGTGGTGAAGTTAGTAATTGCGTATATCACACAAGTGGACATGTTTATTTCACGCTAAAAGATAAAGATTCGACTGTTAAGTGTGTTATGTTTAAAAGCAATGCTATTAGGCTTAAATTTCAAATAAAAGATGGCAATAGAATTGTTGTATGTGGCTCTCTTGGTGTATATTCCCCAAGGGGCGAGTATCAGATTAATTGTCAGAGTGCTCAAACGCATGGCGTTGGTAACTTACAAGAAGAGTTTTTAAAACTAAAAGATGAATATCAAAAAAAGGGATATTTTGATAATAAAAAGAAGATTCCAAAATATCCTAGAAAAATAATTTTACTAACCTCAAAAACTGGCGATGTAATAAATGATATGAAAATGGTAGCACTTAAAAGAGGATTTGGGGCTAAATTTATTTTAATAAACACAAAGGTGCAGGGCGAAGATGCAAAATGTAGCATAGCCAAGAATATATCTATTGCTGATAGCCTAGAGGCTGACTGCATTATCCTTGCTAGAGGTGGTGGTTCTATTGAGGATTTATGGGCTTTTAATGAAAGAGAAGTAGTTGAGGCTATATTTAATGCTAAAACTCCAATTATCTCTGCAATAGGACATGAGCCAGATTATGTATTAAGCGACTATGTAGCATCTCTAAGGGCACCAACGCCATCTGCTGCAATCTCTATGATAATGCCTGATATTAGTGAAGTTATGATGAATCTAGATTCTATCGCAACTAGATTTAATAGGCATTTTGTAAATTTAATAAATAATAAACAAAAAGATTTAGATACTTATTTAATACGACTAAATGCTTATTCTTTGGATAAATATATAGAAAAGCAGTATCAAAAAATAAACACACTAAAGACCATGCTTGGTTTAAAAATTGCTCATAAAGTAGGCAAATTAGAGAGAAGTCTACCAAGTATTCAAGAGCTAAATGGAATGCTTAAATTAAAAATATCAACATTATCATACAAACTAGAATCCCTAAAGGCAATGCTAGATTCTAAAAATCCAAGCAACATTCAAAAAAAAGGTTATGTATATGCAAAAATAAATAATAAAAGCATAGAAAGCCTAAAAGACATCGAGGTAAATAATACACTAATCTTAGAGGATTTACATGCTTCTTTAGAAGTTGTAGTGAAGTCAAAAAAGCTACTTTGAGATAATTTTTCATTATCTTTAACCTTATTTTACAAACACAATTTACAATCTATTTTAAAATTATTATAAAGGACAATGATGAAAAAGATAGTGTTGTGTGCTACATTATTTAGCACTTTAGTATTAGCTAGAGAATATGAAGCAAATTTAAAAGGTCATATAACAATAGATTCAAAAGCTTATATAAAGCCGCCAAAAGATGCACCAGAGTTTTTTAACACATATGGCAAGTTTGCAAATTTCACAAGAGAGGAAAAAATAGCGTCTTTTGTATCTAAAGGAAATAGGGAGACTGATTATTATCTGCCATTTAACAATCAACCAATACAAGGTCATAGTGGTATTAAGTATGACAAAAATACCGATAGTTATTTTGTATTAACAGATAATGGGCTTGGAAAAAAGCATAACTCATATGATGCAATGCTTTATATGCATAATTTCAAGCTTGACTTTAAAGATTCAAGTTATAAGTTAGTTGAGACTATATTTTTTAATGATAAAAACAAAAAATATAAATATCCAATCACAACTGAAGCAACCAAAGAGAGGTATTTAAGTGGTGCTGATTTTGATTTAGAGAGCTTTCAGATGATTGGTGGTGATTTTTGGGTTGGAGATGAGTTTGGTCCATTTTTATTGCATTTTGATAGAAGTGGCACTTTAAAGGAAGTTTTTGAAGTATATGTTAATAATAAGGAGTTATTAAGCCCAGATAATCCTAAGCTTAAATTTGCAGACCTGCCAGAGGGTAAAAATATGGAGTTTAACATTAAGCGCTCTAGGGGATTTGAAGCTATGGCAAGTTATGGTGATAAGCTTTATTTATTGCTAGAGGGAGGTATTTATAATGGAGATTCTTATGAATCTGTAAATGGAAAAGAGTTTTTAAGAATCATAGAATTTGACACAAAAAGCAAGAAATACACAAATAAGACTTATAAATATTTCCTAGAAGACAAAAGTCATTCTATAGGTGATTTTAATATGATTGATAAGCAATATGGGCTAATAATAGAGCGAGATGGAAAAGAGGGTGTAGCAGATAAGCAATGTATAGGTAAAAACACTGCAAATTGTTTTAATAATGTTGCTAAGTTTAAGAGAATCTATAAAGTAAAGCTAGAAAATGGTGAAGCTAAAAAAATAGGATATATAGATCTGCTAAATATTAATGATAATGATAGAGTGTCTAAAAAACTGCTTGTAAATGGGAGATTTGTTTTTCCATTTGAGACTATAGAGGGAGTAGATATAGTTGATAGCAAACATATAGTAGTAGCAAATGACAATAATTTTCCATATTCTTCAAGTAGAGAATCAAACAAAACAGATGATAATGAATTTATATTACTTGAAGTTTCAGAGTTTTTGAACGCTAAGTAATTTATAAATTATCTTCAAACCAACCTGCAATTTCGCTACGGATAGTATGCTTCAATACTATCCCAGCTATAAAATTATCACACTTAGCCTTTTGTAGTAGGGTGGTTAATCCATTGTGATATTTGTTTAAATATGGGTGGTCTATTTGGTTTATATCTCCTAAAAATACAATCCTAGAATCTTCAGCCATTCTAGTCCCTATAAGCTTGATTGTTGCATTTGAAGCATTTTGAGATTCATCAAAAATTACAAATTTCTTTGCTATGCTAATCCCTCTTGCATGAGCAATATCTAGCACTTCTATATTGTGTTTTTGTAAAAAATATTCTGTGGCTTCTTTGCTAAAGATACTATTAGCTTCACCTCTATATTCTATTTTTTTGGCTAGAGATTCTTTTTGCATTTTTGTTATCATAAAGTTTATGGCACTAAAGAGTGGATACATAAAATAGCTTAACTTTTGATGTTCATCACCTTTTCTAAAACCCAATTCAGCTTCTTTATCATTTGCAGTAATTGTGTTTCTCATATATACTATTCCATCCACTATCCCTTGTTTAAAGAGGCTAATACCAGCTTGCAAAGCCATTAGGGTTTTCCCGCTTCCAGTAGCACCACTGCATATTGTTATTTTGTTGTTTTTATGAGTGAGTAGAGAGTATAGGAATCTTTGTTCTAAATTTATAGGATTTATATATAACTTTTCTTTAGATATTAAATCAAAATCAATTTCGCAAAACTCATTATTAATCTTTAACCCATATCGAATCTTGCCTGTATCATATAGAGATGATTCTGTATTGTCTTGCTCTTTTATTTCTATTAAAGACCAGTTTTTTAGGCAGCAAAAATCATTATCTTTTTCTATATGTTCTTTTGTGTTGTTTTTGTGTATTTTAAAGCTATGAAAAAAATTTAAATCATGCAAAGATTCTGTATTATTATTGCTTAGAGGGTTAGCAGATACTCCACTGCCTAAGGCTTGTATCTTTAATGAAATGTCATTAGTTAGTAATTCTAATTTGTAATCTTTTGCGATTTCTAGGATTCTTGCATCATTTAAACCATAGCTTAAATTATTTGTAGCAAAAGTTTCTCTATTTATTATTTGAATCTTTATTTGCTTATTTTCGTAATCAAAGTAAAAAACATGTATCTTATCTGAATTTATAGGTGATATATTTGCAGATTCATTAATGTAATTTAGCCTTCTAAAAAATTCTCTTGCAAAGTATCCGATTTGATTGTTTAGTTCTTTTTTGGAATCTAGCTCATGTAGAGTTACGCTGGAGATAAAAATATCTCCATTTATTAAAGCTAGATTATTAATATCATCTAAAATAATCGATGTATCAAGTAAAAACACTTATTGACAACCCTCGCACTCTATACTTCTATCCATTGTTTGACTTTCAGAATCCATGCTTTGAGATCTCAGATAATATGTGGATTTTAGCCCTAACTTCCATGCTAGTGTATATATTTCATTGAGATATCTTCCACTTGCTTTATCTATCGTTATAAATATATTTGTGCTTTGTCCTTGGTCCACCCATTTTTGTCTGATTGCTGCTGCTTTTATGATTAGTGTTTGATCTATATCATATGCTGAAGTATAGTAGTTCCAATTATCTAAGCTTAAATTAGGTGCAACAACCGGAATAAGACCACTCAAGTTTTCTTCAAACCACTTTCTCTTATAGATAGGCTCGATAGTTTGAGTTGTGCCAACTAGGATAGAAATAGAGCTAGTAGGTGCAATAGCCATTAAGTATCCATTTCTAATTCCATGAGTTTTTACTTCTTCTCTTAAAGATTCCCAGTCATACACAAACCCAAATAATCCACCTCTATCGACCAGCTTTTTGGCTTCTATATTGGCTTTATCTATTGGGAAGATCCCTTGAGACCATAAAGAGCCAGTAAAGTCATTATAAACACCCTTTTCTTTTGCTAGATTGCAACTAGCATTAATTGTGTTGTAGCTTATTATCTCCATTATCTCATCTATTGTCTCTAGGTGCTTTTGGCTTCCCCATTCAATTTTGTTTTCTGCTAACATTTGTGCTTCACCCATGATTCCAAGACCTATTGCACGATTATTTAGGTTTGTTGTTTTTACTTTTCTGTTTGGATAGAAGTTTAAATCAATAACATTATCTAGCATTCTTACTGCTATTGGTATTACTCTTTCTAAGTCTTCTTTTGTGTGTATTTTTGATAGGTTTATAGACGCTAGATTACACACCGCACTTCTGCCATCTTTTGATTCTCTTTGGGCTATGAATACTCTCTTGCCATTTATGCTATCTGTTGAGCTTATTTTATTTGATGATTTTGTATTTCCACAATCAAGTTTAATTTCCATATTTTCTGGATAGTCTATAAATGTGCCATCTTCAAACTCAACTCTTATAAAGCATTCATTAGGTTCTGTATTTTGAAAGATTTCTGTGCAAAGATTCGAGCTTCTAATAATCCCTGAATGATAGTTTGGATTTGTTCTATTGGCATTATCTTTAAAGCATAAAAATGGAGATCCGACTTCAAAGTAGCTAGTTAGAATCTTTTTCCATAATTCTTTTGCTTTTATTGTTTCTTTTGGGATATTTGGATCATTTTCATATTCTTTGTATCTTGCTTCAAACGCCTCCCCGTGTAAATCTGTCAAATCAGAACAAATAAGAGCATCAAACAAGTTCCACAAACCGTCTTCTGCAACTCTTTTCATAAATAAATCAGGAATCCATAGTGCAGGGAATAAATCGTGTGTTCTCCTTCTTTCTTCGCCACTATTTTTCTTAATATCAACAAAATCGAAAATATCACTATGCCAAGGTTCCAAATACACTGCAATAGCACCTTTTCTAGTACCAAGCTGATCTACTGCTATTGCTATATCATTTGTAATTTTTAAAAATGGTATAACTCCGCCTGCTGCGTTTTTATGTCCATCAATAAAGCTTCCTAAACCTCTAATCTTAGAAAAATCCCAGCCAATTCCACCGCCATATTTACTCAATAGCGCCATTTCTTTATATGAATCAAAAATCCCTTCAATATTATCAGGTGTACTTCCTACATAGCATGAGCTTAGCTGATGTCTTGGGGTTCTAGCATTTGATAGAGTTGGTGTAGCTGCCATTACTTCAAATTTTGATAGCATATCATAAAACTGCTCTGCCCAGTAGTTAGGATCTTTTTCATTTTGTGCTAAAAACATAGCAATGCCCATAAACATATGTTGAGGTAACTCAATTGGTTTTCCTGTTTTATCCTTTAATAAATATCTATCATATAGAGTTTTTATTCCTAGATATGTAAATTGCAAATCTCTTTTTGAATCTATTTTTAGATTTAATCTATCAAGGTTGAATTTTTCTTTCATGCCTTTTATTATTCTATTTTCTCTCTCGCCTAGCTCTAGGTATTCTTTTAAATGCTTATATCCATTAAAGCCATTTACCCTATGGTATAAATCATACAGAAATAATCTAGCAGCAACAAAAGTCCAGTTTGGTGCATCTACATCTATTTTATCTACAGCAGTTTTTGTTAATGTTTGTTGAATCTCTTCTGTAGTTATTTTATCTCTAAATTGTAACTTTGCATCAACTTCTAATTCACTTTGTGAGACACCTTCTAAGCCAACTACAGAATCTTTTGTATATTTTTGTATTTTTGTTATATCTAATGGCTCTATTCTACCATCCCTCTTTATTACCATAAGCATAACAAGCCCTCCCTTATTTATTCTTTCTTTTTCTTTGCGTTGGATCAAGCACTTTTTTTCTTATTCTTATATTTTTTGGAGTTACTTCTAATATCTCATCTTCTTCTATCCATTCTAATGCTCTCTCTAAATTCAAATCCCTAGGTGGAGTTAGCTTTATTGCATCATCGCTTCCACTTGCACGCATGTTAGTTAGGTGTTTTGCTTTTACTGGATTTACATCTAAGTCATTTTCTCTTGAGTGTTCTCCTATAATCATACCTACATATACTTTTGTTTGTGGTGGTATAAATAATACTCCTCTTTCTTGTATATTTCCTAGTGAAAATGGCGTAGCTTCTCCATTTTCCATAGAGATTAATGCTCCATTGTTTCTAGTCTCTACATTACCACTAAATGGACGGAATTCTAAAAAGCTATTATTCATAATCCCTTCACCTTTAGTATCTGTTAAAAACTCGCTTCTATATCCAATTAATCCTCTAGCTGGAATTTCAAACTCTAATCTTGTATATCCTTCACCCATAGGATTCATGGCTTTTAGTTCTGCCTTTCTTCTGCCTAGCTTTTCAATTACACTACCAGAATAATCTTGTGGAGTATCTATTACTAGCATTTCAAAAGGTTCGCATTTTTGTCCATCTATTTCTTTTACAATTACTTCAGGTCTTGAGATACTAAATTCAAAATCTTCCCTTCTTAGATTTTCTGCTAGGATTGTAATTTGCAATTCACCTCTACCGCTTACTTTAAATTTACCTTCTCCAAGCTCTTCTATTTTCATAGCAATATTTGTTTGCATTTCTTTTTCTAATCTTTCTTTTAGCTTGTTTGCCGTTACATGCTTGCCTTCTGTTCCTGCAAAAGGAGAATCATTAACCGCAAAATTAACACTCATAGTAGGTTCTTCTAGGTGCATAGGATCTAGTGGGATAGGATTATTTGGATCAACTATTGAATCTCCAACATTTATAGAATGGAATCCCGCTAAAGCAACTATATCTCCAGCTTGTGCTTCATTAATTTCTGTTCTTGCTAGTCCATAAAATCCTATTAGTTTTGTAATTTTGCCTGTAACTTTTTCTCCATTACTTTTAGCAAGCATTACATTTTCGCCTTTTTTTATCTTGCCATTAAAGATTCTAGCAATTCCGATTTTTCCAACATAATTATCATAATCTAGTGTAAAAATTTGAATTTGAAGTGGGTTTGTAGATTCTCCGCTTGGAAGTGGCACATGCTCTAAAATGGCATCAAATAATGGTTCGAGATTTTTCTTTTCATCATCTAAGTTTTTAATCGCATATCCATCTCTTGCTGCTGCATATACAACTGGAAAATCTAGTTGTTCTTCATTAGCGTCCATAGCAGCAAAGAGATCAAATACTTCATCTACAACCCTATCTGGTTGTGCTGCTGGTTTGTCTATTTTATTTACAACAACAATTGGCTTAATCCCAAGTCCTAGAGCTTTTTTAACCACAAATTTAGTCTGTGGCATAACTCCTTCTTGTGCATCAACTAAAAGCAAAACGCCATCTACCATTTTTAACACCCTCTCAACTTCACCACCAAAATCAGCGTGTCCGGGGGTGTCTATTATGTTTATTTTTGTATCTTTGTATTTTATAGCTGTGTTTTTAGAGAGAATTGTAATACCTCTTTCTTTTTCTATATCATTGCTATCCATAACTCTTTCATCAACTTGCTCATGGCTTGCAAATGTGCCTGATTGACGCAATAGACCATCTACAAGAGTTGTTTTGCCATGATCGACATGTGCTATTACTGCGATATTTCTAATGTTTTGCATAATTTTCCTTGAGGATTTTTCTAAAAAATGTTCGGAATTCTACAATTAATACAATTAAAAAATTTTTAGAATATTTTAGGAATGATATTTGCTTTTTGGTGAATAGTTTTAATTATCAAAGAGGCTTATATGTTTCCATTATTAGATATAGAAAAAACACAAAAACCTAATAAATTATTAAGCAAAAACACTAATGAAACACAAGAAGTAGAAGGCGAGAGTTTTTCTAGTATATTGCATACAACAATTAACGAATCTGATGATAAAACAAATAAAAAATCATCAAAAAAAGATAAAAAAACAACCATAAAAGAAGATGTATCAGACAAAAAAGATCTAAGCAAAGACAAAAAGTCAAAAAATGATGATAAAGAAATTAAAGACAATGAAATAGAAATAAAACTAGATAAAACAATATTAGATAAAACAAAGAACAAAAAAGATTCCAACATTCAAAATGAGCTTGAATCAAAAATTAAAAATATAACAAATACAAAAGAAGTACCTAAAATACAACATAAAGATAAAGAAATAATACTGCCAAAAAACGAAAAGGAGCTTTTAGAATTCACAAAGCAAACTAGCCTCGAATCTAAACGCACAATCAAAGATGTAGTAGATGAAGCAAATAAATTGAAGCTAAATGTAAAAAAGGCTGATATAAAAATATCCACAGAAAGCAAAGGCGCAAAAAGAGAGATCAAGCATGATTTATTACAAGAATCAGTAGAAAAAAACATAACTCTAAAACAAAGTAGCATAGCAATAATTAAAGATTCTAAAATCACACAAGAATCCAAAAAAGAAACAAATATACTAAATAGCATACTTAATGACAAAGAGCTAATAACAAAATCTAACAATAAAGATTCCAAAAAACCCGAAACAAAAAAAGAAATCAAACAAGAAATTATCCTAGAAGAAAAGCCTAAAATTCTTGATATTAAAGATATAAAAGAAAACAAAGATAATACAAAGCCACAAAATAAAGAAACTAAGCTAGAAAACATAGAAATAAAAAATGAAAAAGAAGTAAAGCCAAATAATCCACAAATCAGCAAGGAAACAGATTCTAAGAAAACCAATAAAAATATAGCAAATGAAATAAAAGAAGAAATCAAAACTGAAAAAGTTACAGCAAAAAATACAGAAATACAAGAAATAAAAAATAAGGATACAAAAGAAGCAAAGATTACAGAAACAAAAGAAGCAGAAAAGAATAAAGTAGAAACAAAAGAGGTAAATAACAAGATAGAAAAACAAGTAAATTTAGAATTTCAAAACATGCAAAACAATAAAGAAATAAAAGATAAAAAAGTAGATATAAAGCAAGTTGGCACAGAGATAAAAGGTGAAGTAAAAGCAGATATAAAGAGTGATAATGTGGTTAGTAAAAAGATAAAAAATGACATAAGAAAAGATGAAGGCAAAGTAAGCACAAATAGCCAACAAGACATTCGCCTAACAAATATAATAAAAGAAGAAATAATTAATCCTACATCATTTAAAGAAGTAAATAAGGATACAAAAGAAGCTGATGATTTTTTAAATAATTTATTAAAAACCGAATCTAAAGCAAAACCACAAGAAGAGGTAGTAAGCCAAAATAAAGAAAAAGAAAAACCAAAAGACAAAGAAAAAGTAAGCAATGAAAGCTATCAAGGAAATATACAATCTCAAAAGCAAGATAATTTTGCAATCAAAAATACATTTTTAAATTTTGGTGATAAACTAAAAGAAGCATTGCAACAATACAAGCCACCAATTACAAAAATATCATTGGAGCTAAACCCAGAGAGACTTGGAAGTGTAGAGCTTACAATTACTAAAAGGGGAGATAATATAAGCGTCCAAATAAGCTCGAATCCTCAAGCACTAAAAATGTTTATGCAAAACAAAGAAGAGTTCAAAAAAGAGCTTAGTAATTTGGGATTCAATGATGTTGTGCTTGATTTTAAGGATATAGAAGGCAATTCTTTATTTGGTGGATTTGGAGATTCAAATCCACACCAACATCATCAAAACCCACAAAATAGGGAAGATGAGCAAAAGAGGAACGAAAATGGCTTACAAGCATACAAAGAAGCAGAAGAATCTAGCTTAGAAGTCTCTAGCATGGATTTAAGCTTTTCATATTATGCGTAAGGATTTATCATGGCAATTTCTGGTGTTAATAATTCACTTTATGGTTACAACCCATATGCAACAAATGCGTTTCAGGCTAGTCCTCTAAGCGATAAAATAACTAGAGATGATTCATCTAGTGGTGGTGGCACAAGTTCAGGTAATGGAACAAGCTCTGGAGGAAGCACTGGAAGCGGTGGTGGAACAAGCTCTGGTGGTGGAACAGGCAGTGGAGGAAATACTGGATCTGGAGGAAGCACTGGAAGCGGTGGTGGAACAAGCTCTGGTGGTGGAACAGGCAGTGGAGGAAATACTGGAAGCGGTGGCATAGTAGATCCATTTCCAGATAAGCCAACTAGTGGAAACAAAAATGAGCTAGATAATGAAGCCTTTATGAGACTATTTTTAGAGCAACTAAAAAACCAAGATCCAACTGCACCAATGGAGACACAAGATATCCTAACTCAAACAGCACAGCTAACGCAAGTTGAATCTCAAACAAAAATGAAAGAAGCCATGGAAGAGATGACTTCAGCTATGAAATCTATGCAAGAGACAAATGAAAAAACCATCGAAGCTCAAAACAAGCTGATAGAGACTCAACAAAAAATGCTAGAGACAATGGGGATCTTAGCAGGAAGTATCCAAGATAGCTCAATTATAGGTGGCTATAACACAGTTGGTATGATAGGAAATATAGCAGAAACTCCATTTACAGCATTAAAGGTTGAAAAAAATGAAGAAATTGAATTTGAACTATACTTTGATGAGCCAATAGATCCAACTAAAGGTTCTCCAAAAATAACTATTACAGATAAAGACAATAATGTTATAAAAGAAATTGACCTTGCCGCAAAAGATGAAGAAGGAAATTATATATATGCAGGTAAGTCTGGCTATGTGGAGTTTAAATGGGATACTACAAATAGTAGTGGAGCTTATGTAGGTAATGGAGATTATAATGTAAGGGCTGAATATAATCTAGATGATAAAACAAATAAATACAAAGAAACCCAACTTGGAAGAGGAGAGGTGCAAAGTATTTTATTTGAAGGTGGGGTACCCTATGTGAAGCTTGGAGATAAACTAACCGTGCCTATTATATATGTTACTTCATACTATAAAAAAACAGGCGAAGGAGTTGATTTGCCGGACTTGCCAAAACCAGATGAAAGTGGTGGTGGAACTGGAAGTGGAGGAGATTCGTCTACTGACAAAAAAAGAAGAATAGTCTAGCACATAAGGAGACACTATGATTGGATCACTATATAGCGGTATAAGTGGTATAAAAACACATCAATTTGGTATTGATGTAACATCAAACAATATTGCAAATGTTAATACGACTGGTTTTAGAGCAAATTCACCAGAATTTAAGAGTTTGTTTGCTACTAGCTTGGATTATATAAATGCAAATTCACCAATATCAAATGATTACAACTACGGAACAACAGTTGGTGCAAATCCAATTAACTCAAATGATGGCTCTTATGTTAGTGCTGACGGTCAGTTTAATGTAGCATATAGTGGAAAAGGTTGGTTTGTAGTTGGGACAAACAAAAATGGTACATTTGATGTAAAGAATCAAAACTATCAAAACCAACAAAATTACTTTACAAGAGATGGTTCTTTTAGCCTTGATGCTGAAGGGTATTTGGTAAATTCTAGTGGATTATACATGTATGGTATAAACTTAGGAAAAATAGGTGAAGATGGTGCATTAACAGGCACAAATAATCCAGCACAAGATTATGCAGGACTTGCTGGGTCAAACTTAGAACCACTAAGAATCCCAAAAGACTTATATTATAGACCAACTCTTACTACTGAAGTTGATTTGGCAGTGAATTTAAATAGAACAAAAAATCCAAAACCTATTACTTCAGCATTCAAAGATAAAGATGGAAACTTTGATATGCAAAAGTTTAGAGATTCTGATTTTGGTATTTTTATGGATGGAAGCGGAAAGCCAATAGATGCTAAAAACTTCAAAGATATAAAAATATCAATAGAGCAAGATGGTAAGGTAACAACACATGAATTTATCTATGGCGATACTGGTGAGAATGGATTTAAGACTGTAGGTGAGCTAATTGATAAAATAAAAGAAAAAACCGGACTTGATGTTGGACTAAAGTTAAACGATGAGGGAAATCCCGTTGATTGTTCGCTATATATTACAAATAATAGTATGCAAGATATGGAAATTGACATTAGTGGGAAGTTGGCAGACAAACTTGGAATTAGCGCTAAAGATAAGGACTTAAACTCATCATTTGCAAATTCTATTGAAAGCTTTGGCGAAGGCAAAGAATACAAAGATGGAGAATATGTAAAATATAATGGAATGATTTTTCAAAAAAATGGAGATGGGGTAAGTACTGGTAATCCATTAGAAGATGAGGGTGGGTGGAGTCTTGTTGATTCAAGTGCTGTGCCTAATTATGATAAAGACAAAGAATATAAAGAAAATGATTTAATAGTAATAGATGGAACAATCTATAAAAGAACTGCAGCAGAATTAGGAGTAGATGAAGAAGGTAATCCTCTCCCACCAAATGAAGATGCACAAGGCTGGGAAGCAGTAGGCGAGAGTGTAAGAGGTGAGATTCCTGCTTATGAAGAGGGGAAGAGCTATGATGAAAATAGCTATGTTTTACACAATGGTGTGCTATATAAAAAAATAAATGGTGCTGGTTCTACGAATCCTAGTGAGGATAAGAATGGTTGGAGAGCTATAAATGGAAATTCTATTAGTAGCACAAGCCTAAATGTGCCTTCATATACATCAAATACAGAGATTTTTAGCGATACTGGTGAGAAATTTATTTTAAAAAATGAATTTGTATTAGTAGAGCAGGGAGATAAAGAAGCTGTGCCTCCAATACCAGAGAGATGGGAAGTTAAGACTGCTATTTATGATATGGAAGGCAAGGTTATGATAAGCGATGAAGTTCATACTAGTGAAATCACTTTTGATGCTGAAGGAAGACCTACTGCACCTGCTTTTGACATACCATTTTTAGAAGGAACTATAAATGTAGATTTAACACAAGCAGATGGCAAACCAACAACAAATCACGCATATACAGATTCAGCTATTAAAGCTGAGTGGCAAGATGGTACTGAAGCTGGGCTTATGAAAGATATAATTATAAATGATGATGGTGTGATTATTGTAAATTTTACCAATGGTAAAAATGAACCTATAGGTAGATTTGGACTTGCTGCCTTTGTAAATGATCAAGGATTAAGCAAGGTTGGTGGTAATTTATTTGAGATGAATGTAACTATAAGAAATGGACAGACGATTGTAGTTAGCGGACCACCACTTATGGCATGGAATGAAAATGGCTATGCAAATTTAAAATACGGAAAAGTAATGGATCATATGCTAGAGACAAGCAATGTAGATACAGGTACAGCACTAACTGACTTAATAATCTATCAAAGAGGTTATCAGATGAGCTCTAAAGCTATCTCAACTGCAGATCAGTTAATGCAAGAGGCAATAGGACTTAAGAAATAATTTTTAGATTATTTCTGTTGTTGCTTTTAATTTATTTATATCAAAGTGAGTGTAGATTCTTGAAGTTTCTAAACTTGCATGTCCTAATGCTTCTTGGACTAAGATTAAATCTTGGCTTTTTTGATACAGAAGTGTAGCAAAGGAATGTCTTAGCATATGTGCCCCATTTTTGTCCTTTCTTATACCGCTTGACATTAAAATTGTCTCTACAATTCTGCTTACAAATGCTTGTGTAATCTTTTGACCTTTGTTGTTGCAAAATAGAAATTCACTTTCATTATTTCTTAACTCTAACCATTCTTTTAAGTCATTGTATATATGTTCTTTTTTTATTAGAACCATTCTTTGTTTATTGCCTTTGCCTCTTACTATTATTTTAAGTATATTGTCATTTTCTGGCATGATGTCTTTTGGTTTTAGATTCAAGGCTTCTCCGACACGTATCCCTGTGTATATTATGATTTTTAAAATAAGTCTATTTCGGCTATTGCTATATTTATGCTTAAAGCTAAAAGTATTAATGCTATCTATGAATCTTTTTATTTCATTTTCATTCATGTATGCAGGGAGTTTGTTTCCGCTCTTTCCCCTTAGTCCATTCCAGTTTTTAAGCTCGATTTTAAATGTGTGAGAATTACCATTATCGTCGCTATTTTGTTTATCTATGAATGAAAAAAAATTTATTAATGCCATTCTGTGATTTTTCTTCGAAGCATCAGATAGTGAGCTTGTGTGTATTGTTAGAAATTCTTTTAGTAATTCCTCATCTATATCTTTCATGCTTTCTAATTCTATGGCTAATAAATAATCATATAGTTTTATTAGAGGATTTATATAAGTATTAATCCCAATTATGCCAACATTGCGACATTTCTTACATGCTAAAGATAGAGTTTCTATATCTTTTATACCATTCCTAAAGATATTCATCACTTTTGATATTTCATTTTTATTATTTACTTGATGATTTGATAGACTATTTAGCTTGCTATATGTGTATTTTTCAATCCAAAACAATAGTGTATCTTTGAAGTTGTCTTTAAAGTCAATGAAATATCCCATATTATACCTTTAGCACAGCATCAAATTTCTCTTGCAAATAAAGAGGGTTATATGATTGCTTAGCCTTTCTTAAACCCTCAATCCCTAGATCTTCTTCTCTATTTACGAATTTATAATTACTCCATTTATTGACTAAAAACTCTCTGTTTATTGCTTGATATGCACCTTGATAGTCTATATTTGCCTTTTCTATATGAACTACTATTGTATCTTTATTTAATACTTCAGCGAAACTAAATGCAATGATTTCTCCATCTACACGCAAGATACCACCTGTAAATTTAAGAATTTCCATTTCTTTTAGAGATTCTATTATTCCTATGTATTCATTCTTTAATCCATCGCTTGCTGTATCGCTTATCTTGCCAAACCAATTTTTATACACTTCAATTACTTCATCTTTATTACTTGAATTTATATCTTCGTATGTAAAGTTGTATCTTTCGTTGAATCTATTTATATGAGTTTTTTTCTTATGAAATTTCTTTCCTTTTAGTTCTATTAGCTCTTCTATTGAGTAAATATAATCGCTTCTATCCTCTCTAAAAATATATGAAAAAGTATTTGGAAGAATAGATTCTAACTCCTCTTTATCAACATTACTTAAAGAATGTATGGAAAACACAAAACCTTTTGCATGACATATTTCCATTAATTCTAGGATTGTTTTTTTGATTTTTTCTTTATTGTTTTTTTTGTGTATAGGATAGAATATAAATGGAGTTTGATTTGGATATTGCGTCTTTATAATCAAGCAATCATTTAATATACAATAGCTTATATGTCTAGAATAATGCCATAAATAAAGATTCGTAAAATTAATATCAGATACCAAAATTTCTTTGGTGTTTATAAATTCATTTATAATGTCTCTATCTTGTATGTCAAGTGGTTTCCATTGCATAATATACCTTTTAAAAAAGATATATTTTATTATAGCTTATCAAAAAGAGATATTAAGCCTATGAGAAGTTTCTTGTTTTGGTAAAAATTGCTTAGTTTGCTTAAGCTTTCGCATTTCATTAGTTAGTTTGTTTTTTTCTTCTTTTGCATAGTTAGTTATTTCTTCAAATATAGCCAACGCCTCAAACATTTCATCTCTAGTTTTAAGAGTTGGCAAATTATCTAACAATTCATTAATTTTATTGTCATTTTTATTTAAAAATGCTACTTTTAATTCATTGAGCCAATTCATGATTTACTTCCTTCCAAGCTTCTAATAACCCTTTGGTAACTTTAATTACTATGTCTATTTTCTCTTTATTGTTTTCCATATTTGCTTGGGTTAATAACTTTATTTGATGTGTGTATAGCCCAGTTAAATAATGTGCTACCTGACCACCTTTTTCATAATCTAGTGAATTTAGTAATTCTACAAAAATGTCAGTAGTTCGATTTATATAATAGATTTTTTTCTCTATATCGCCAGAATCTATGCATCTCTTAGCCATTGAAGAGAATCTCAAAATCCCTTCATATAGCATTTCAACCAATCTGGCTGGAGATTCAACTGCAACAGAATTTTGTTGATATGAGTTATAAGCTGCACCATTCATTTTTTATCCTAGTTACTATTATTCATTTGATTTATCATATTTGCTACTGCATTTCCTGCTTGATTTGTCTTAGCTATCATCGTATCATATACAGACCACTTAGCAGCCATAATTTCATATCTACTATCTATATATGCTTGTGTAGAAGTTAGATCCTCTCGTAATGATTTTTGCTCATTTATTAAGTTTTGCTCTAAAATCTTTAAGGTAGAATTACTGCCACTAATTAACGAATCCATAGTGCTTTTTAGCTTTGTAAATACACCTTCTTTTTCTGTGTCTACACCATTTACTTTAACAGTTCCACCTCTAAAGAATTCTATTGCTTTATCGGGATCTTCTTTAAAAGCAGTCTCAAACTTGCTAGAATCTATAGATAAAGTCCCATTTTCATTCATTGTAATACCAAATTTCACAAGACTATTTTTATCGGCATCAGTAGAGTTTATAAGAGAATTTAGTTCCCTTGTAATACTTCTTACTTCGCTATTACCATTAAATACTCCAGCTACCTTTGTCTCTTCATCATATTTAGTTAGCTCTTGAATCTTTAGTATTAAAGCATTGTAATTCTCTACAAATGCCTTTGCTTCATCTAAAACTGCCTTATCATCTCTTGAGATTCTAACTGTTACTTCTTCGTCTTCTTTTGTTACATTTGTAAGCTCAAGTGTAAGACCAGATATTACATCATCAACCACATTTTTATCTCTCTCTACCTTTATACCATTATATGTAAAGATAGCATTTTGTGCATTTTGGATACTTGTTATATCCATTTTTTCTAGAAAACTTTGAGATGAAGTATAGTTACCACTGCTTAATCCAATTGACGATAATACTTTTGACTTTGCATCATCATCAGCACCTTCAGCAGCTACACGAATCGAGCTTCCATCTGTGGAATTTAGCACAAGCTTCCCATCTCTTACTTCTGCTTTTATCTTTGTGCTATCTGTCTTTGCATTTATTGCATCTGCAATTTTTTGTGCATTATCCTTTCCATTTGAACCTTTTAATATCTTACCTAAATCAAACTTTTCTCCATTTAGAGTAAATACACCACTTAAACCAGTGTTTGTGCTAACAGGAGAACCAACAACCAAATCTCTACTTCCAGCTTCTTTTTTGGAGAATCCAAGATCAGTGTCAGTATCACTAACACCCTCTGCACTCTGGACTTTTATGTTCTCTGTGGTAATTTTAATATGCCCACCTTTAGCATCATTTAGCATGAGTCCTTTGCCATCTTTATTTAAATCAATAGTAATTTCGCCACTATCTATTTTTTTCTTTAATTCTGCATTTTCTGGTTTTTCAAGCTCTTTGTTTATTGCTTCCATAACCGCACTTGCATTTTGTTCAGAAGTATTACCTAGCTTACTATTTATTTTAGACATATCTATATTTAGCTCATGTCCGCCAATTTCTATTTTTAAATTACCGCTTTTGATATGTCCTCCGGGCATTGCTGCACCTTCTAGAGTTGTTCCAAAATATATCTTGTTGTCTTTACCAGTGTTTTTTGATTGTATCATTAGTTGATATGGCTCATCTCCACCAGTTTTCATAATGACACCTAGAACTTCTCCGCCAGTTGCATCAGTAATGCTTTGTGCAACATCGCTTAAAGTAGCTCCCGCCTTTACATCTATATTGTATTCTGTGCCATTGTGATAAAAGTTTATAGTGGTATTATCATTACTGAATACGCTGTCTCTATCTTTAAACTTTAAGCCAACTTGATTTACATCATTTTGTGCTAGTTGCGATACATTAAGCTTTATATCTTGGACAGCTAATCCTTCTCCAGCGGTAGCCTTAATACCATTCCCTTCAACATTTGCTTGTCTTTTTTGAAATGTGCTATAATCAGAGAGTGTCCTAAAGTTTGAATTTAGAGAGCTCATAAGTGACATTAAAGAAGTAAGCTCTGTTTGTTGTTGCAGATTGCTTTGTAACTTTGTTTGAATCGGTGTTAGTTGGTTTTTTATATCTAATTCTTTCATTTGATTTATGGTATCCCAAGTTAAAACACCACTACCAACACCCAATGAAGCCAATGAACCTAATGCCATAATGTCCTCCTAGTATTAAGCTTGTTTGTCAAAAATCATACCAACGACTTCTTTCATTTTTGCCATTAGTTCCATAGCTTCGTCGCTTGGTATTTTTCTTATTACTCTATTTGTATCTCTTTCACTAACTGTTACATACAAACCTTCTATATCTTCATTAAAGCTAAATGTAACATTAGTGTTTAAAGGATTTAGCTCTTTATTTAGCTGTTGAGCTAATTCATTTAATTTTTTCTTTTGCTCTTCAATATCTTGCTTTTCTTTTAGTTCTTCCAACTCCGTTTGTTGCGCTTTAAGATTCGAAGTTTTAGCACTACTAGTATTATCATAGTTATTTGAAGCACTAGCAATATTTATTCCACTTTGAACATTTGTCTGTTTCACTTCCATAGCAATCTCCTTATTGTCTATATAAGCTGTATAGCTTTCATATCGGATATTTTACAAAAAAAATTATACAAATAATAAAAAAATATTAAAATCCAAATTTATTAATAGCATTTTTATATAATCAGCTCTAAATAATGCTTGATTTTAAAGGAATAATATGAAATTGACACTAGAAGAAGAAAAAAAGTTAGAAGAATTACTTCAAAGCTCCTTTGATTTTGCAAGAAACAATGATATTGAATCTTTAAAAATACTTTTAGATTCTGGATTAAATGTAAATTTATCAAATCATAAAGGAAATACACTGTTAATGTTAGCAGCTTACAACAATTCTATTGAATGTGCAAAGCTATTATTAGAGCGTGGAGCAGAGGTCGATAAAAGAAATGACAAAAATCAAACACCACTTGCTGGAGTGTGTTTTAAAGGTTACTATGATATGGCAAAGCTACTTATAGAATGTGGTGCAGATGTAGATTCTGATAATGGTATGGGGCTTACTCCACTTAATTGTGCGATTATTTTTAGAAGAAAAGAAATAGTCACTCTATTGCTAAAACATAGCAAGAAAAAGATGAGTTTTATGCAAAAAATGGGATTAAAATTGCTAGGTAAATAAGTTTTAAATGATTTGTTATTAATAAAATTTTTCTTTAAGTAAAAAATAGCAATAATTATCACTTAATAATAATCTATTGTTTAAGGAGATACTATGAGTAAAAAACTTACAACCGCAACAGGCACACCAATAGGTGACAATCAAAATTCAATCACAGCAGGAAAAAGAGGTCCTACACTTCTTCAAGATACTTGGCTACTAGAAAAGTTGGCACATTTTGATAGAGAAAGAATTCCAGAACGTGTGGTTCATGCCAAAGGAAGCGCGGCTTATGGAGAGCTAACAATCACAAATGACATCACGCAATATTCAAAAGCTAAAATTTTTGAAAAAGTAGGCAAGAAAACTAAAGCATTTTTGAGATTTTCAACTGTGGCAGGTGAGAGAGGTGCAGCTGATGCAGAAAGGGATGTAAGAGGATTTGCACTCAAATTCTATACAGAAGAGGGTAATTGGGATATAGTAGGAAATAATACTCCGGTATTCTTTATAAAAGACGCTATTAAATTCCCTGATTTTATCCATACACAAAAACGAGATCCAAAAACAAACCTAAGAAGTGCTACTGCTGCATGGGATTTTTGGAGTTTGCACCCAGAATCTTTGCATCAAGTAACAATTTTAATGAGTGATAGAGGAATTCCAAGAAGTTATAGAGAAATGCACGGATTTGGGAGCCATACTTATAGCTTTTTAAATGCTAAAAATGAGCGATTTTGGGTTAAATTCCACTTTAAGAGTATGCAAGGAATCCACAATCTAACAAATAAAGAAGCAGAAGAAATAATAGCACAAGATAGAGAATCTCACCAAAAAGATCTATTTGAGAACATAGAAAAAGGTAATTTTCCAAAGTGGAGATTCTGTGTGCAAATAATGCCTGAAAAAGATGCCGAAACTTACAGATTCAACCCATTTGATCTTACAAAAGTATGGAGTCATAAAGATTATCCATTAATTGAAGTTGGGATCTTAGAGCTTAATAAAAACCCAGAAAACTATTTTGCAGAAGTAGAACAAGCAGCATTTAACCCTGCAAATATCGTGCCAGGAGTTGGATATAGCCCTGATAAAATGCTTCAAGGAAGATTATTTAGCTATGGTGATACACAACGATATAGACTTGGAATCAATCACTCTCAACTCCCAGTAAATGCAAGTATAGCTCCTGTATCTACGACACATAGAGATGGATATATGCAAATGGGTAAATTTGGTGGAGAGAGAAACTATAATCCAAGCTACTATAATGACTATAGTGAAGATTCAAATGCTATTGAGCCACCATTGCACATAAAAGAGGGTGATGTGATGATGAAATATAATCACAGAGAATACGAAGATGATTATTATGTGCAAGCAGGGGATTTATATCGCCTTATGAATGCAGAGCAAAAAGAAGCACTATGCCAAAACATCAAAGAAGCAATGGAAGGTGTGCCAGTAGAAATACAAAAACGCCAACTAGAGCACTTCAAAAAAGCAGATGAAAACTATGGCAAGAGGGTAGCAGAACTTTTGAGTCTATAATTCTTCAAGCAAGATGATTGCTTGGAGAAGCTTTTGGGCTCTAGCAACCTTATTTTTTACCAGTTTATACCCTAGCAAATTCTAGGCAATAGTTCTCCGCTTGGATATTCTAAATATCTTTTTGCACCATACGAAGTTTTAAATATCACTTGTTTTTTGTTTTCATTAGTTGTTTGTCCTATGATTTGTGCATTTTGTCCCAACTTACTATTTCTTAGAATCTCTAGTGTTTTTAATTCATCTTTTTTACTTACGCATAACACACACATACCTTCATTAGCAAGATTGCATGCTTCAAAACCTAGCATTTCACATATGCCTCTTACTTCATTTTTGATAGGTAATTTTTCCTCATTAATTTCTATACCTACATTTGAGGAGTTTGCCCATTCATTTAGCACACTAGCTATTCCACCCCTAGTGGAATCTCTTAGTGCATAAATGTTTATATTTTCTGTAAATAAAGATTCGAGCATTGGATATAAGAATGCACAATCGCTTTGTAAATTGGAATTTATTTCTATTTCTTCTCTTTTTGAGAATATAACTGCTCCATGATCTCCTATTGTTCCACTTACAATAATTGAGCAATCACTCTGCAGTGAGAAAGCACTTAAATTTGGATATACAATCTCACCAATAGCAGTAGTAGTTATAAACATCTTATCTATTGTGCCTTTTGGCAACACTTTTGTATCGCCCGAAATTAATTTAACATTGCATTCTTTAATTGCAGCAGAAAAAGATATTACAATTTTCTCTAACTCTTCAAACAAGAAACCTTCTTCAATCATAAAGCTAGCTGTTATATATTGTGGCTTTGCACCCATCATTGATACATCATTACAGCTACCATAAATAGATAATTTACCTATATCGCCACCTTCAAAAAATATAGGAGATATTGTATATCCATCTGTGCTAACTGCAAGTTTTGAACTAGATTCAAATACTCCAGCATCTTCTCCACCACATATAACCAAGTCTTGCAAATGTTTATAGAAAATATCGTTTATAAGTTTTTGAGACTCTACTCCACCACTACCATGAGATAATTGGACACTTTGCATTTTCATAACATTCCTAATAAAATAAAATTAGGTGTAGCTATAAGCCGAGTTCTGTTTTTGTGGTTATTTGTCTTGTTTTTATCTCACAATAAAAATCTAGCGAAGGATTCTAAAATTTGGGATTTTAACCATATCCTTCTTGCTGCAGATTGGGTTTGCACTGACAAAGATGTATTACTACACTTCCGGTAAGCTCTTACCTTACCATTTCACCCTTGCTAAATATGCTAAATAGCGGTTTAATTTCTGTTGCACTTTCCCTTAGATTGCTCTAGCCATTTGTTAAATGGAATCTTATCCCAAAGCAGCTCGGACTTTCCTCTTTATAAAAAGCAACCACTCGCTACACCTGTGTAATTTTATCCTAAAAAATAAAAAATAGTTTTTATTTATAGTATAATGTTTATCGAAAAATATTTTATTATTGTAAATATTTTCCTTTACAATTCATTGTGTTATTGATGTAAATCATAATATTCAAGATACACAATAGTTAAAGTTTTTTAGTAAATTTTTTATTTTTTTAGAAAGGATTACTAATGTTTAGGAATTTTAGTTTGGGCACAAAAATTATAGCCATAGTTAGCTTATCTATAATTTTTGGTATTTCCATATTAGTTGGATTTGTTATCTTTAGAACTTCGAATACATTAGAATTAGAAGCTGAAAAATTGCTAAATTCGGCTAGCAATAGGTATGCAAATGGAATACAAGCTATTTCGCAAAATGTTTATTCTGGTCTAATTTCATTACAAGGCAATGTAAAAGGAATGTATCAACTCCACGGTAAAGTCGATATTGAAGATTTAAGAATGTTCTTAGAAAATGTGTTAGATACTAACTCTTGGACTTCTTATGGTTACATACATATGGTTGATAGAAATCAATACTCTGATGGCAATCCACTTTATTATACAAAAAATGGCGATTTTATTATGGTTCTTTCAGATGCTAACCCTACTTCTAAAGGTGGAGTGAAAGCTGTAAATGCAGAACCTGCTATATTGAGTTGGAATTCTGCCAAGAGAGCTTTACAAGATAAGCAAGAAAGTGCTGGAACCCCAGGAGATATACGCATTTCTGGCGATACAGTAGTTGGTTATACCGTAACAGTACCACTTTTTGATAACAAAGACAAAGTAATAGGATTTGTAGGTGTTGTTGTTAGAATAGATTTACTAAGAGATGAGTTAAATCATCCTTCAAAATCTTTGTATAAAAATGACCAAAGATTATTGATAGCAGACAATGGTTTAATTGCCTCAAGTCCAAAGTCAGAATTTATTGGAAAAATAATATCAGAAGTAAATCCTCATCCTAGTTCTAGCAAAATAGTAGAGATGCAAAAAAATAAAGAAAATGGAATATTTACATTCGTTCCAGCTAGTACTGGAGAAAAGAACATAGCACAACTTTTTAATTTTGATCTATGGGGGAATTCTTCTCAATATTGGAGCATGGTTATAATAGCACCAGAAACTTCTGTTTCCAAACCTTTGTATGATCTAGTATATACTATATTAATTGTATCTGTTGCCATATTATTAGCGGTTATAATCATAATTTATTTTTATGTTAAATATGGAATAAGTGATAGATTATTTAGATTGCAAAATACATTATTTGATTTTTTTAAGTATGTTAATCATGAAACTAAAAATGTTTCATTAAGTAAAGATATAACATCTAATGATGAATTTGGTTCTATGGCTAAAGCCATAAATGATAATATACAAAGAACTCAAAATGCTCTAA